>JACVCQ010000161.1 GCA_016741945.1 Chitinophagaceae bacterium | reverse complement strand
TTTGGGGTTGGAGCTTCGGGCTTGGAGTTTCGGGCTTCGGGCTTCTGGCTTCGAGCTTCGAGCTTCGGGCTTCGGGCTTGGAGCTTCGAGCTTCGAGCTTCGAGCTTCGAGCTTCGAGCTTCGAGCTTCGAGCTTCGAGCTTCGAGCTTCGAGCTTCGAGCTTCGAATAAATTATTGGAAATGCAAGTTACGTCTTTAATTAAGAGTGAGCATTTATTGAGAAAAATGCGCAAGGCTCGTAGCTCGAAGCTCATAGCTCACAGCTGCCTACCCTTTATTCGCCAACTGTCCACAAGCGGCATCAATATCTTTTCCGCGGCTTCTTCTGAGTCGGGCATTGACACGATTGGATTCCAGGAACTTCATAAAGTTCATGATGCCATCTTCATCAGGTTTTGTGAATTTGAATGCATCAATGGGATTGTACTCGATGATGTTTACTAAGTCGGCAGGTACTTGTCTGTATATCTTAACTAATTCTTCTGCATCTTTTTGCGAATCATTAAAATCTTTGAATAAGATATATTCAAAAGTAATTTCATTACCCGTTTGTTTGTAGAAATAATTCAAGGCCTCAATCAGCACTTTGATATTATTGGTTTCATTGATTGGCATGATCTCATTGCGTTTTGCGTCATTGGCAGCATGTAATGAAAGTGCTAATTTGAAACGAACCTGATCATCGCCCAACTTGCGAATGGCTTTGGCCACCCCTGCCGTAGAAACAGTGATTCTTCTTGGACTCATGAACAAACCGTCTTCTGCGGAAATGCGTTCAATAGCTTTCATCACATTGCCATAGTTCAGTAAGGGTTCACCCATACCCATGAACACAATGTTGGAAAGTTTTTTATTGAATTTTTCTTCGCTTTCTTTATTAATCAGTACCACCTGATCATAGATTTCATCATAGGTCAGGCTTCTTTTGCGATCCATGTATCCGGTAGCACAAAACTTACAACTAAGACTACAGCCAATTTGTGAAGAAACACAGGCTGTTTTTCTTTCATCGGTTGGAATTAGTACACCTTCTACAAGATGATTGTCATGCGTACGAAAACGACTTTTGATGGTACCATCCTCACTGTACTGAACCGTATCTATTTTTAAAGCAGGTAGCGTAAAAGTTTGCGCAAGCTTAGCACGTAGGTCTTTACTCAGGTTGGTCATGTCATCAAAATGGTGAGCATGTTTCTGCCATAACCACTCATGCACCTGCTTTACACGGAATTTTTTCTCCCCAATGTTTTGAAAATATTCTTCCAACTCATTGATACTCAAGTGTCTGATATTTGGTAATTCCGTATTCATCCTGCAAAGATACCGGAGAAAGAGGGAAATAGGAATTAAGAAAAAAGGAACAAGAAACAGGGCACAAGGAAGGCTCAAGAACGAATAAACAAGACACAAGGAAGATTCAAGCTTCAAGCAGCAGGTTATAAATTATACATCAATTGCTTGACCGTCAGACCAAGTCTTGACTATTATATCATTACGCTTAATACTTGTCTCTTGTATCTTCCTTGTACCCTGTACCCTGTACCCTGCACCTTGTACCCTGCACCTTGTACCTTGTTTGTTGTATCTTCTCTCTTATCTTGCGCATCAATTGTTGCAATTATGAATGCTTGTTATGTAATAGATGCGGTACGTACACCCATCGGAAGATATGGAGGTAAATTAAGTTCGATTCGTCCGGATGATTTGCTGGCACATGTCATCACTTCACTTCTAGAGAGAAATAATACCATTGATCCTGCCGCTATTGAAGACGTGATTGCGGGTGCTGCTAATCAGGCTGGTGAAGACAATCGAGATGTAGCCCGAATGGCAGCATTATTGGCCGGACTGCCGGTTACAGTGGGTGGTAATACGGTAAATCGTTTGTGTGCCAGTGGTTTGCAGGCTGTCATGGATGCCTCTCGCGCTATTATGTGTGGAGAAGGTATGTTGTATATCGCCGGAGGTGTGGAGAGTATGACACGTGCTCCTTTTGTAACGGCTAAAAGTGATGGTGCCTGGAGCAGAAAAATAGAAACTTTTGATACGACCATTGGCTGGCGTTTCGTCAATAAAAAATTGGCAAGCATGTACCATCCTTATAGTATGGGAGAGACGGCAGAAAACGTAGCAAATGATTGGAAAATTAGTCGTGAAGAACAAGATGTATTTGCATTCTCCTCGCAACAGAAATATTTTGCAGCACTCGAGGCAGGTAAATGGGACGATGAAATTGTTGCAGTGGAAATGATTAATGATCGACTGATCAGTTGGTTTAATCAGGATGAGCATCCCAGACAAACATCTTTGGAAAAGCTGGCATCGCTTAAACCTGCTTTTGCAAAAGAGGGTACTGTTACTGCGGGTAATTCATCCGGTATTAATGATGGAGCAGCAGCGATGTTATTGGCGAGTGAAGAAGCAGTCAAGTTATTCAATCTCAAACCCATTGCCCGAATTGCAGGGATGGGTGTTGCAGGTGTAGATCCTGCTATCATGGGAATAGGTCCCGTACCTGCATCTCAAAAAGCGATGATTAGAGCCGGACTTCAGGTAAAAGACCTGGATCTTATTGAATTGAATGAGGCATTCGCTTCTCAAAGTCTGGCTTGTATACGTGATCTGGGTCTGGATATTTCGAAAGTGAATGTAAATGGAGGTGCCATTGCAATCGGACATCCATTGGGTTGCAGTGGCGTGAGAATCTCTGCTACTTTATTACATGAAATGAACAGACGTACATCCAAATATGGATTAGCTACTATGTGTGTGGGTGTTGGACAAGGCGCAGCAGTCATTTATGAAGGATTGTCTTACTAATTATTATTTAGATAACAAAAAGCTATTTTTTACCAATTGCGATTTTCTGTAACTTTTCGTATTCAAAATCGTTTTGCTAAAAAACTAAAACCTACATACACATGAAAAAACTGATGATGATTTGCCTTCTGTTAGGCACTGTTGCATTCGTACATGCTCAAGACAAAGACAGTACACTACAAGATTTTGTAGGCAAGTATAAATTCCCTGAAGGAAGTATTGTGGCCGAAGTAACTGTTTCCATAGAAGGGGCGGGATTAGCGATGGGTTCTAGTATTGGTACTTCTGCTTTGGTAAAAATTGGTGAAGATCTTTTTTCCATTGCGGCTTATGATGGAACTGCACAGTTTAAAAGGGATACCAATCGAAAAGTGATTGGAGTTAGCATCAATGCAGGAGGCTATGCATTGGAGGGAACTAAGTCTGATGGTATTGCCATCGATCGAGCCCATGCAATGTTGATCAATCGCACAAACAGATTAACAGCTAAATAGGTAATTGATCACATAATAAAAAAGGGGCTGTATCAAAAGTCTGATACGGCCCCTTTTTATAAAACGGATCTCCGATTTTTATTTTACCATCGACTATAGACTATAAGCCATACATCATAAAATGAATCTCAAATTACATAAGATACCCACCTTTAATTATAATACGTTTCATCTAAATAAAATAATCCATCTTCTTTCTGCCAATACCAGAATTTCTTTCTATAAACAATATATTTTCCTCTGGCAGATGTTTTAATATAGTTCTCCGGTACAAATAAAATACGGGGAGGTACAATTTTATATCGATAAATTAGGTTGGTTCTTTGGTTCGGTGTAAATGCCCTGCTTAAAACACGATAATCAGCTTTTGAAGCAATTTCGGAAGGAAGCTTTTCTTTGGGCGTAATTACATTACCCATGCCATCAATCACGATCATTGGAAGTAATACTTCTTTTTTTTCAATGCTAGTTTCTGTAGATTCCTCTTTTTCTACTTTGGATTTTTTGATCAAAGCAGGCTCAGTATTGTCTTTCGTAAGTTCAGGTTGTTTAACAATTGGCCCGGCATCTACTTTGACATTATTTGTTTTTTGCGGTACAGATTTTCTGCCACAGCTCATAACAAGCAATAAGACAAAAGATAAGAATGGAAGAAACTTTTTCATAATGCTTATTTCCGCTATGAACTGCGAATATTATGCCAGAATAGCGGATGGCTGATAGTCAATGGTCCATAGTCCATGGTTTAAGTTCAATATTAACCATGGACTATGGACCATCAACTATGGACTATTTAAAGTACCCCACTAACGAAGCCTGTGGAATCTCTTCCTGTGTTCCTTTCTGCAAATCTTTCACAATGCAAGTTCCATTCTCCATTTCTTTTGAACCGATGATAATAACGAAAGGGATGTTTTTTTTCTCTGCATATTTGAATTGCTTATCAAATTTACTTGGCTCATGAAACAATTCTCCGGCAACACCTGACTGTCTGAGTTGCTGTAAAAGGGAGAATGCATTTTTGCTTTCTGATGCTCCTAAATTAAAAAACAAAACTTTGGAACCTATTTGAACGGTATCAGGAAACAGTTGTAATTCTTCCATTACATCATAAATACGATCCACACCAAAGCTGATACCTACACCAGGTACATCGGCTACACCAAATAAGCCGGTAAGGTCATCATATCTTCCGCCACCACCAATACTTCCCATTTGCACATTCAATGCTTTTACTTCAAAGATGATACCTGTGTAGTAGTTAAGTCCGCGGGCGAGTGTGAAGTCTGGGATGAGTTGACAGTTGGTAGTTGACAGTTGACTGTTGGAAAGGACATGTATGATTTCCATGATTCCTTTTTGTCCGATCTCATTTTCGCCGATCAGTGACTCAAGTTGTGTAATTTTTTCATCACTAGTACCAGTGATAGAAAGATATTTTTCAATGATGTTGATCTGATCATTGCTCAATCCACGTTCTTTTAATTCGTCTTTTACTTTTTCAATACCAATCTTATCTAGTTTATCAATCGCAACAGTAATGTCGATCATTTTATCTGCGCCACCGCAAATTTCAGCAAGCGCAGCTAATATTTTACGACTGTTGATTCTGATTTCAACAGGTATGCCTAATTGATCAAAAACAGTGGCGTAAATATTGGTGAGTTCTACTTCATTCAATAAACTATTGCTGCCCACCACATCTGCATCACACTGATAAAATTCACGATAACGCCCTTTTTGCGGTCTATCCGCACGCCATACCGGTTGTATTTGGTAGCGTTTGAATGGCAGGGTGAGTTGTCCATAGTTCATGGCCACATATCGGGCAAAAGGAATCGTAAGGTCATAACGCAATGCGCGTTCAGTAATCCCTTTTGTATTTTTTCCTTCTAATACCTTTTGAAAATCAGTCACTACCTGTTCTTGTTTTGAAGGATTGTCGAGACCATTATTCAGGATTTTGAAGATCAGTTTATCGCCTTCCTCGCCATATTTTCCCATCAATGTATCGAGATTTTCCATGGCAGGGGTTTCTAATGGCTGAAAACCATACAATTCAAAAACATTTTTGATGGTTTGAAAAATATAGTTCCGCTTACGTACAATGGCTGCGCTAAAATCTCTGGTTCCTTGCGGTAATCCGGGTTTGCTCATCTTTACTTATTTGTTAGACGGATGGTATTTTGAAATAATATGGTCGCATGCTGTTGATAACAATGCAAAAACATGATGGTAATCCTTTTCAGTACCATACCAAGGGTCAGGAACTGCATTATTGCTGTTATCAATTTCGTTCAGTATTAATGTTGTTTTTGATTCGTTCCATTGTTCACCACTCATTCTTTTTACATCTTGATAATTATCATGATCCATTACATAAATTAGGTCAAATGTATTCATATCATTCGGGTGAAACTGACGACATCGCTGATGCCTGATATCAATACCATTCAAACGAGCTATTTTCTGTGAAAGATGATGTGGGGGTTCGCCAATATGGTAGTTTCCGGTACCGGCACTATCTACTTCCCATACTAATCCCGCTTCCCTTGCTTTTTGTTGAAGAATTCCTTCTGCTAAGGGGCTGCGACAAATATTCCCTAGACAGACCATCAGTACTTTCATGCTAGCAAAGATAGCAGATGGATGGCGAATGGGTGATAGCAAATGGGTGATAGCAAATGGGTGATAGCAAATAGGAGATGGCAAATGGGCAGCAAATAGTTGACAGGTGACGATTGAGAGAAAGTAGGGTCCATAAGCTATTACCAATAAGCAATTGGCTAACTGTAAACTATCAACTGTAAGAGTTCAAGTCCAGGCAAACCTAACCGTAATTAGCTCTTTAA
>JACVCQ010000160.1 GCA_016741945.1 Chitinophagaceae bacterium | reverse complement strand
TCTTTCAACCTAATGAGAATAGCATTGGTTTGTCCGGCTTGTTTTACTACAAAGCCATTCTGAACACCCTCTTCATAGCCAATATAAGAGAAGCTGAAATTGTACTTACTGCCTACTTGTAATTGTTTGAATACAAATAACCCTTTTTCATTGGTGGTTGCAGAAATGGATTCGTTGGTTGTAGCGCCTTGCTTACGCGCAACGATGGTTACGCCTTGTAATACCTCACCTTTTTCGGTAAGAACAGAACCGGTTACATCTGCTGATGCGGATTGTGCTTGTATCTGTACCAGATTTACAAATGCACAGATCAACAAGAATAATAGCCTCTTTGTGTTGATTGCTTTTTTCATAACTTTTGTTTCGGTTTGGACAATAGCTATTTACCAAGCCTTTGAAATGCTTGTTTGCCTTTGTCTATATGTTGCTTATTGATTTTTTATGACACTGAAGCGATCGTCTGCCTCTTTTCGTATTGTCAAGTCGTTTATATTTCCAATGACCCTTAGAATCACTGCTACTGAATCTGTTGGTAAAACTTTTCCGGTAAAATACCTACCAGATATGTGCTGTTGATCATATCCAATTATCACAGCATATCTTTTTTCAATGGCTTTTAATACCTGTTCCAAGGGTGCATTATCAAAATGCATTTCTTCGCTTGCGACTGAACTTATTTTTTCTATTGCTCCCCTTTTCGCTATTATCGTTTCTTCCACTTGTTCCGGTATGAACCCGAATACAGTTGTTTTATTTTCTGTAACAGAAAAAGTCATTGCTGTTCCCGGTAATAGATACACAGGACCACTCCAGTTTTTTATAGATCCGATTTTATTGATCACTACTTTTCCTGTATAGAGCTTTACAGTAACGCCGTCTTTATGTTCCTCCACACGGAATGAGGTTCCTAGTGCAGTGGTTGTGATTTGACCGGATGCTACAATGAATGGCTTTTCCGCATTTTTTTTAACTTCAAAAAAACCTGTTCCAGTCAGCAATACTTTTCTCTCTGTTCCTGAAAAATTTTTCTCAAACTGCAACTTTGTTCCAGGTGATATGGTTGCCACTGAATGATCGGGTAATAGTATTTCTAATGGTTTTGCGGTAGTGTTCACACGCCATTCCAAAGAATTCGGTTGCGTTTTAATAACTGATATAGGTTGTTTGATGCCTGTATATTCATTTTTAAAAAACCACCAGCCAGTTACTACCAATATCAGAACTGCCGCTATTGATACGATCATTTGTATGACCGGCTTGTATTCTATTTGCTTTTTAAACCGTATCTCTTTAGTGATTCGTCTCAACATTTCCTCTCGATATGATGCCGGTACCGGAATCTCCTTTCCCGCTTGCTTCCAGTCGGGCCCCAGCCATTGTACAATCAAATCAGGATGTTCTTGCAGATAAGATGCAACAGTGAGTGCTTCTTCAGCACTACACTGTTGATCAAAAAAACGCTGAATTTGATTTTCACTTATCTGCATAAACGCTGTTGATCATGAATACGTAAAAAATGATCACTTACCCCTGCTGGTAATAATTACTTAACAGTTAAAACTGTATAAAAAGAAAAAGCTGTGAGATAGTAGCAATGGAGCGAAGCTGCTTAATGGCTTTAGAATAATGGTCTTCCACTGTTTTGATAGAGATAGAGAGTTCTTCCGCCACTTCTTTATTGGTGTATCCGTGTAATACTTTCAATAAGAAAATTTGTTTTCTTACCGGTGGCAGCTGTTGAGTAACTGCTTCTATATAATTCGAATGTTCAAAGCTACCATCTGCCTGTACCATCAATGTTCCGGCTGTTTCAATTTCTTCAGTTCGTACAGCACGTTTATCAGCATTAGACATTCTAATATGATCAATGAGTACAGAAGCAGCAATGGTAAAGCATTGTACATCCATTGAATACTCGAGTGATAGTGTTTGTCTGCTTTGCCAGATCTTAATGAAAGTAAGCTGTGTTAACTCTCTTGCCACATCATGCTCTCCAATACGCTTCTGAAAAAAACGAAACAATTTAGAGTGAAACTCATTGAATAAGGCAGTAAACGCCAGTTCTGTTCCTTCTTTTACTGCTGTTACTGTAACCAAGCTGGGAGAATAAAGCAGTTCAGACATAAGAAAAAATTGAAGCTGTAAAGTTGAAGCACATTCCCTTTGAGTGAGATTATTTGATTGTTAAGAAACGGGGGGCGAGGAGGTGAAATGTGAAAGGTCAAAAGTGAAAGGAAGGATTGTTGCTCAACACTTTTTTATCCCCTCGTGCAACTCTGTGCCGAACTCTGTGAAACTCCGTGGTTGTAACCACAGAGGTAAAGGAGTTGGGCACAGAGTTACGCAGAGGTATAAAATAAAAAGAGGATTGTAGTACTACAATCCTCTTTTTTATAAAACCCTTTTCACTTTTGACCTTTCACTTTTCACTTCTTCAACAGCCTCTCATTAAACAGTTTCAGAATTCTTTTATACTCATCCGTCCAACTGCTGGGCTCTACAAAACCGTGGTCTTCCATGGGGTATACTGCCAGCTCCCAATTGTCTTTTCCGAGTTCAATCAGTTTTTGTGAGAGTCGCACCACATCCTGAAAATGAACATTCACATCTACCATACCATGACAAATCAATAAATGATTCTTGAGTCCATTGGCAAAATTGATGGGTGATGATTTTGCATAAGCAATACTATCATTCACCGGCTCATTCAAAATATTGGAAGTATAACCATGATTGTAATGTGCCCAATCTGTTACAGGTCTTAACGCAGCACCCGCTTTGAAAACATCAGGCGTGGTGAAAAGACCCATCAGTGTAATAAATCCGCCATAGCTCCCGCCATAGATGCCGATCTTTCCTGCATCAACACCATAATTTTTGGTGAGGAATTTGGCGGCGTCTACATGATCTTCCAAATCTTTTCCACCCATATGTCGATAGATACCCGTTCTCCAATCTCTTCCATAACCACTGCTTGCGCGATAATCTATATCAATTACTGTATATCCCTGATCCGCCAATAAATTATGGAACATGTATTCGCGGAAATAAGAGCTCCACCAATAATGAACATTCTGCAAGTATCCGGCTCCATGTACAAATATTACCGCCGCTTTATTATTCTTGGCTTTGGTAGGCTCATATAATCGTGCGTAAATCTGCTGTCCATCACGCGTCGGTATCGTAATCATTTTAGGATCTCTCCAAGGATACGCTTTGAACTCTTCGGTCACTGCCTTATTCGTAATCTGTACAGCTGTTTTTGTTGCTGTATTTTCCTGTACAAATAACTCCCATGGTTTATTGCTATAAGAATAACGATAAGCAATCCATTTTTCATCCGGCGACATGCTCACTTCATAACCACCGGTCATGTTCGTGATCTTTTCTTTTGCACTTCCGTCTTTGTTGATACGATACCAGTTGAGTTTTCCCGGATGTTCTTCATTGGTCAGTAAATAAAAATGTTGTTTGTTATTGCTCAACGATACAGACTGTACTTCATACTTGCCCTCCGTCAGCGCTGTTTTTCTTCCGGACGTCATATCATACACATACAAATGAGAATAACCGGTGGTTTCACTTTGAAAATAAAACTGAGCATCATTGATCCAACCCAAAGTAGCACCAAAAGCACTAACACCCGGACCACCAATCCATGCTTCATCACGCTGACGATCGATGAGTTTCAGTTTGGCCGTTTCGGCATCCAATTGCATGATCCATCGGTCTTTGTTATCTTGTGAGCGGATATCAACAATGGCCATTGTTCCTGTAGCATTCCAATACGGACCATTGATCATCACACCACGAACAGGTGCGCGACGATTACTGAATTGTTTGGGATAATCTTTTACATAGTCCGGCTGATCCATGATACCGGGTATGGCAGCAGAATCGATCACCACCATCATGAGTTTGTCTTTTGTTTTATCAAACACATAAAACTCATATCGACCCAAGGGTGCACCCACTTTTGTTCGGGCAGGAATATCCGTTGTGAATCCGCTTTCCGTTACATAATCCGGAACAATCGTGCTTTTGCTATTCGCAGGTGCTTGGTACAAGCGATAGGTAACAAAACGTCCGTCGGGACTGATTTGTAAATTTTGTAATTGTTTCTCGCCGATGCCGATCGATTTCAACGTATCGGTATCACGATTCGCACGTAAAAAATCGGTGCGGGCATCTCTTTTTTCTTTTCTTTCTTTCAGCACTGAAAATAGATCGAGTTGCTGATCACGTAACCATTGTTCTTGTGATTGTGCGAGTGCTGCGATGGCCGGAGCTGCATTTCTTGCGCCACCAAATTGTGCGCCACCACGACCACCACCCAGCGGTACAGCTGTTACTGGGGTTTCTGTTCCGCGACTAATATTGGTCAATTGAAGTGTGCTTCCATTTTGTGTATGCCAGGCAAATAAATTCTGGTTACGGTTGTATACTACCCACTCATCTTTCAAAATAAAACGTGGTGCAAATTCTTGATCTTGTGTTTGAGTGATGCGGGTGGTTTTTCCCGAAGCTATTTCAACGAGATATAAATCGCCGCGCAATACGTACAACATTTTGGTGCGTGCTTCATTGAACACTGCGTTGTTCTGTGCTTGTGCAACTTGTACTTCTTGTAATGATGCACGTACGGGTGCTCCGTTAGCGCCAACGGTGTAGACATAAGTGGAGTCTGATATTTTTTTATCGGGGTTCCAGCTGAAATAAATTTTCTTGCTGTCTGCACTCCAGAAAACATTGGAAGGCGAAGTGCCGATCCATTTCGGATCGCGCATGATTTTCTCAACGGTTAACTGGGCAAATGAAGACAAGCATACCAACATGAGCCCGATGAAAAGCAGTTTATGTTTCATTCGGAAATTTTAATCCGATAAATCTATTGTATCAATGGGGGATGGGGAAAAGAATTTTATAGGCGGATGGAAAAGGAGTTGCCACTGAAGACACTGAAATACACTGAAAAACTTTTCTGTGCTTCTCTGTGTCTTCAGTGGCAATAAAAAATTACTTATAATAATTATTCCGCTCAACCTCTTCTCTTACTTTTTCCGGAACGAGATAGCGAATAGATTTTCCTTCCTTGATATTATTGCGAATCAACGTTGCGGAAATATCCAACATCGGCGCATCGAGCACAGTGAGTTGTGCATTCCAGTTATTTGTGATTTCAAATCCCGGTCTGCGATATACAATGATGGGATAATTTTTGATCAGTAGTTCTGCGTTCTTCCACTTAGGAAGGTTTTGAAAACCATCACTACCCATGATAATACTAAAACTGTGTTGCGGATATTTTTCTTGGAGATAGGTCAGTGTATCGATGGTATAAGACGGACGAGGCAACTTGAATTCTACATCAGAAGCTTTGATGCGTGTTTCATCATCGATGGCGAGGTTCACCAAATGAAGCCGGTCGTATTCATTCAATAAAGAGGCAGACTGCTTAAAAGGGTTTTGCGGAGAAACCACGAGCCATACTTGCTGTACATCCGTATAATTGACGACATGAGATGCGATGATCAAATGTCCGGTATGAACGGGGTTAAAAGAGCCAAAATAGAGTCCGATATTCATCTAATATACTGACTATCAATTAATTATACTAAATCGCGTCTTCTACAAAAATACTTCTGGCTTCACTCAGGCGGAGGCTCAGATGATAACCGGCTACAGAAATAGAGATCGGATCGCCCAGTGGAGCCACTTGTTCAACCTGAACCATTTCTCCCGGAATACATCCCATTTCCATGAGTTTGATAAAGATCTCATCTTTTTCAAAGGAATTAATAATGGCTTTTTGTCCGGCTTCTAACTCTGAGAGTCTTTTCATCGTCTAATTATAAATATTGTATAAAGGTAGCATGGCTGAATGGGCTTTTGTTACGAATTTTGGAGTAATAGATATACGGTTATGAAGAGCGTAACGTTTCGGTATGCAGACAGGAAATTAGCATTGGCACAGAAGACGGCCATTCAAAGTTTTGTGGAGACGATCTTTAGGAAAGAGAAAAAGAAACTGTCGCATATCAATTATGTGTTTTGCTCAGACGCCTACCTGCTAAACATTAACCGAGACTTCCTAGCGCACGATTATTATACCGATATCATCACTTTTGGTCTATCCGAGCCCGGCGAGCCCATTGAAGCTGAGGTTTATATC
>JACVCQ010000159.1 GCA_016741945.1 Chitinophagaceae bacterium | reverse complement strand
CATATAATGTGAGGATGATCATTAATATGCCCAATAGTTTGGTAAAAGCATCCATCAGACTACTGAATTCTTTCATCCAGAAAATGAATAAAGCAATACCACAGCTGATAAGTGCACCGGTGATATTGGGTAACCCCGTCAGCACATTCAATCCCAAACCACAACCACCAATATTGCCAATATTAAAAGCCAAACCTCCTAATACGATAAGCAGTGATAAAAGATATCCTAAGCCCGGTACTACTTCATTGGCAATATCCTGTGCTCTTTTTCCGGTTACCGCTAATATGCGCCAGATATTCAGTTGCGCAATGATATCAAGTACTACCGAGATCAGAATTACAAAACCAAAACTGGCTAATAATGCCTGTGTGAATACTGTGGTTTGTGTTAAAAACCCTGGACCAATGGCTGATGTAGCCATTAAGAATGCTGCACCGGTAATAGCACTATTCTTTGCGAATTGTTTCAAGATTTGAATGATTGAATCGTGATATGATGCTGATTCAATAACTGATGAAGTTGTTGCGCAAATACAACTGCATGCGCACCATCGCCATGAATACAAATAGTATCCGCCTGCAAGGAAATGATTTTTCCTTGTAGCCTAGTTACCTGTTGTCGACGTATCATTTGTAAAACATGTTGCTCCATGGTTATAGGATCGGTAATCAATGCGCCGGATTGTTGTCTGGGAGTTAGCGTTCCTTCATTTGTATAAGTTCGATCTGCAAATACTTCATGGGCTGTGCGTAAGCCAATCATATCAGCGGCTTCAATGCTTTTACTGCCACTAAGTCCAAATAAAATGAGATGTTCATCTATATCTTTAATTGCCTCTGCTATGGCACTGGCCAAAGAGAGATCTCTTGCAGACATGTTATACAATGCCCCATGTGGCTTCACGTGTTGTAATTTCCCACCCAATGCAAATACCAGATCCAGCATGATATACACTTGTTCGGAAACAATGGATACAATATCTTCTTTCGGAAACTGCATTTCAGTTCTGCCAAAATTTTTCTTATCAGGGAATCCGGGATGTGCGCCAATGGCAACACCATGTTCAATTGCTAAAGCAATGGTACGTCGCATAGTATCCTCATCACCGGCATGAAAACCGCAGGCAATATTGGCACTGCTGATATAAGGCATCAGTGCAGTATCATTGGGCATACCCTCCCCTAAGTCGCAGTTGATATCGATGGTCATTTTTTATGTCTGATTTCGGATGTCTGATTTTAGATGGCAGATTGCAGATTTAGTATTTTTAGCTTTCCAATACTTTATATCAGAAATCAGAAATCTGCCATCTGCGATCAAACATCTCCCATTCTCAATTTACACCCTGTTTCCAATTGTTTCAAATGTAATTCCTGCTCTTGAAGGGCTTTATGTGCTTCTTGAAGAGAAACTTGCTTGAGTTGAAAACTTTCTCCGGCATTGCGTTGTGCCAATTGGGGGAAATCTGCAGCAATGATATGACCTATTCTTGGATAGCCTCCTGTGGTTTGGTGATCAGCCATGAGAATGATAAGTTGTCCATTGGGAAGTAATTGTATCGTACCTCGTGTTACAGCAGTTGAAAGTATTTCCGTATTTGATTCCGGAATTAATGAAGGTCCTTGCAAACGGTAACCCATTCGATTGCTGCTTTTATCAATTGTAAAAGAATGTAGATGTAGAAGTTCCTGCATTCTACTATTCAATCGGTCGATTTCATACCCAGCGGTATACCGAATAACAGCATTCTGATCATGGATAGGCGTGCTAACTGTCCAAGGAAATATTTTATTTTCTTTGACCTCCACAGTCTTGTGTTTAAATGGAAGTATCATGTCATGCTGCAATACTGTTCCTACAGATGTAAATCCAATTGGAGTAGCAGCACTATTCAGCCAAAAAGGAATATGAAAACCACCACGAATAGCAATATAAGCACGTGCTCCATAAATTCTTTGTTGAAAAGATAATACTGTACCCGCTTTGATGGCAATACAACGATTGATAGGAAGAAAATGATCTCGATTGCATCTTGCATCAAAATCTGCCCCACTGATGGCTATCCATGTATCATGTTCAAATAAAAGAACAGGAGCCGGAAAATGAATTTCTAAAACTGGTTCATAGCTATTATTACCGGTGAATGCATTTGCCATGCGCATCGCTACGGTATCCATGGCACCGGATGGATGAATACCCAAGTGTTGGTATCCAAACCTTCCTCCGTCCTGAATAGTATCCAGTATTCCTTTTTTGATGACACGGATACTCATTGGACAGACCAGTTTTGAAATGCATGCCATGAAATGGGATAGAACTGAACCTGATCACCGGGTTCAAGCAAACATGGTTGAATAGCATTGGTATCAAAAAGTGAAACGGGTGTTTGTCCAATCAACTGCCACCCGCCTGGCGATTCCATCGGATAAATTCCTGTTTGATCTCCTGCGATACCCACACTACCGGCAGGTACTTTTTGTCGGGGTGAAGATAAGCGAGGCGCATTGATCTTTTCATGCACTTTACCCATGTAAGCAAAACCGGGTAAAAAACCATTCATGAATACGCGATAGGTAATAGATGAGTGAAATTGAATCAGTTCACCGGCAGTAATTCCTTTAATGGCTGCCAAAGATGCAAGATCAGGTGCACAATCTGCTTCATAACAAACAGGAATACGAATGACACGCTCAGGGGTTTGCTTTTGAGTAAGCATATTTGGAATCAAAGATTCAGCTAACAGCAATTGAATAGTATCAATGGGATCTAACTTTCTGCTAAGAAAATACATAGCATCATATACAAAAGTGATGGTAGTATATGCAGGGATACAATCTTTGATACCGGGATGTCTTAATCTTTGATATTGATGGAATAATTGCAGAATGTATTCATTCACGGCTATATCTATGGTGTCGCCAAAAGAGAAAGTCAGTGCATGATCACCTGTTGTATAACACTGATATGAATAGCGTACAGACATAGTTTAAATATACACGGAAATGACTCTGCGTTATCTCATTTTCAATACTGCTAAAAAATAATTACCGCAACACAAAAAACTCTATATAGACACCCAATAATATATGCCAGATAAGGTAGTGTCCATAACGAATCATCATTGCGCCAATAAATCCTGCTTTTCTGTATTGATAAGCTTGCCAAAGATTCATGGCAAATCCGGAAGCTGTAGCATAAACAATGAACCAGGTACTCCCTGAAGGCCATTGTTCAAGTGGTTCTCGAATGGCAGTAAGTATTGCTATAGACCAGAAAACGATTTCCCGATGTTTCCCCTTCAGTAATTTTTCTGAAATAAGCCAGAGTACCAAAGTGATAGGAATAAGGCGATAAAAGATCTCTATTTCCAAAGCTCCTGAACTATACAGGGAGAGGGAATAAGGAAAAGGTTGTAAAAAAGGAGGCAATGTAGTATAAGGCTCCGGATGCAAAAGAAACCCAACAATGATAACATCTGGAATAGCAAACAGAAAACCAATGAGTAAAGGCTGCCAGATCCGATATCTATTCGTAACAGTATGATCTATTAATTCAGGTAAACCTGCTTCCTTTTGTATGAAAATAAATGGAAGACCGGCTAATAAAATAAGCCAGCTATTCCAGTTCCAAACACGTATACCTGTATTTGTTTGAGCCAATGACTGACCCCACAATACATTTATTGCAGCAATCGCTAGTAGTAGTAAAAAAAAGAGTAAAGATTTTTTTTTATCAGGGTTCATAAGCAACTATTTGAGGGTTAATGTTATGGTTAGTTGAATGTTTAGGGTATTATTGTCCTTGGTATTTTTTGGGCATTACCAGTTTACTATCTCCATCCCAATACACAGAAACGATATAAAATCTTTTAACGTGCTTGAAAAGTTGAATGATATTGATACCTTGGGCTTTAATGGGAGTACCATTAATTGTAAAATCCGATTTATACGTAGAGAAAGCATGTGTTACTGCACCATAACTTTCTGTGATGCGATTCAGTTCTGTTTCAATAAAACCAATCTCTTGTAACCTTTTCCCGTTTCTTTCAATGTATTGTTCAGGTGTAATGGTGCGAATAAGCTTTCCACTGTCTTTG
The DNA here is from genome assembly GCA_016741945.1 of Chitinophagaceae bacterium. GTDB lineage: Bacteria > Bacteroidota > Bacteroidia > Chitinophagales > Chitinophagaceae > Sediminibacterium. Next base: position 2,106 of record JACVCQ010000159.1, on the reverse strand, counting down.
TGAATGGCAACAGTCATCATGCGTGCTTCTTTCGTAAATAAATTGCGAAAGCGATCCCAGTCGCGGTTCTGTGTACTTGGTCCGGATATGACATCATAGAGTGCTTTGATAATAGCATCTTCAGAAACCACATCATTAGGATATTGTGCGTAGGAGAAAGATGAGCATAAACAAGTAATGACGATTAATATTTGTTTCATACAGTTAGTTTAGATTCTTGAATGTAAGACTTATTGGTTTTCAGATTTTGTTTAAAAATATGTTTTTAAAAATTTCACAACCAAAATTTTTATCCGTTTTTACAATCCAAAAATTTGTCGTGATCGTACATATAAAATTTTGACGTATTCCAGAGCTATTGATAATAAAGGGTTTCAGGGGAAAATTAATTTTTGGCACAGTACTTGAAATGGAAGAAATAGAAATCTGATTATTCACCAAAATCCATTTATCATGAAAACAATGATGAAAACAACAGCAGCCTTAGCGAGTTTTTTCTTTTTACAGACCGCCGAAGCACAATTGGGTGTTAGAACAACTACCAGTACTGCTACGCGTGCTACCGTTAATGCCACAAGAGCCACTGCAATTGCCAGCAATGCAGCAGTAAGAGCAACAGCAGCTACTGGTAAGCTAACATCTGCAACGATGAATGCTACACGAGCTACCACAGCCGCTACAGTAGGATCCGTAAAACGTGTAACCACTAATACTGATGTGAATGCCAACGCGAGTGTAAAAGCATCTAGTCAGGCAGAGTTGAACAGCAATGCAGGTGGAGAAGAAAGAGGACTGGTACGTGCTTCTTCTCGCTCTGAAGCCGATTTACATGCCGATGCCAATGCTAAACTTCCATTGCGTGAAAGCGCTGAAATGGCTGAGGAACAAAAAGACATGGCCAAAGAAAAAGTAGTGGATGCTAAAGCGAAAGCAGAAGCAGCAAAAGAAGCAGGCTTGAACAAAGCGGCAGAAGCTAAAACAAAAGCGAAAGAAGCAAAACCTTCTGTATCAGCTTCCGGTGAAGTAAAGGCAAAAGGTGCTGCCAAGGCTGGTAGCTAAAGCGCCACATTGCGATACCTAAATCGTAGATAGTATCCTGATAAGCCGTCGATAAAAACTTACTAAAACTTTATGATTATGAAAAAGTTCAAAAGCAGCACATTGCTTTTGCTGGCAATGTTTTGTCCCTTGTTTTTGCTGGCACAAGAAGCCGGTGATGACTCTAATAAGAAAAATGAATTCAGTGCATCTATGAATTATCAATCGGCCTTACATTTTTTTGGTCGAACCGATAGTTTACGAAGCAGTGGTTTATTTCCCATGTTGGGTTTTCAACTGAAAGGGGGATTGTATGCACAAGGAAATTTCATTTTTATTCAGAATAGTATGCAATCGACGGCTTATACAGGTGCTACCATTGAAGCGGGGTATCGTTTTCCGGAGACAGATCATTTTGCCGGTAATTTATTTTTCTCCCGTTTCTTATACAAAGACGAGAGCACACTGGTACAATCCGCTATTAAATCACAAACAGGAGCGAATCTTAGTTATTTGAATAAAATTCTCAATGTGAATGGTGGATTGAATCTATTGTTCAGTGATAAAACAGATGTGAATGCCAGTTTGGGTGTAGATCATTTGTTTCTTATTAATAAGGGCATGAACAATGCAGCCATTGCGTTGGCGCCATCTTTTACTGCCAATTTAGGAACACAACAATTCAGCAATACCTATCTCGAAAGAAAAAACGTATTGGGTATTCCTGTAACACAAAGAACCACAGAGAATATTACCCAATTCAATATACTTTCCTATGAAATAGCCATGCCGATTGTATTTGTCAAAGGCAAATGTAATCTGGCCATTACACCATCCTATGTAATGCCACAAAACCTGATTACTACGGCAGGAAGACCAGATCTTTCAGAGCGGGGTAAAAGCATGTTTTATCTGAATCTTTCTGCCGGTATCAGGCTTTGAGAATGGAACAATGTCCAATGACGAATATGGAATGATGAAGTGATTTTATCTCTCTTGTTTTCTATAGGTTCCCTGCCAAGGGAAGAGCCCGGTAGTTTTATCGGGCTCTGTGTAGTATAGTAATGC
>JACVCQ010000158.1 GCA_016741945.1 Chitinophagaceae bacterium | reverse complement strand
ACATTGGATGAAATGTAACCAACCAACAGAAAACTAGATATCAGCTCCTGGACCAAAGAAGCACCAAAAGTAACGACGACGGTGAAGGAGTAAATATCTTTGATTTTTTGATCTTTGATTTCTTGATTTGATAGACTTGTGTAAATAAGTTATTCAATGTCAAACAACATTCAAGAAATCAAAGATCAAGAAATCAAAGATTACATTTGAATACTATTCACCGCAGCCAAAGGAGCAGGTATATCTGTCTCATCTAACATTTCTCTGAGGTCTATTTCTATGGTTCTGCAAAGAGTACTGATAGGTACATCATTTGCACCTCCTTCAAATGGGTTTTCGGTGGCTTCACCAATTTTTTCCATAGTATTGAAGACCCAATTTACAATGACACTAAAAGGGATATTGAGCCAAATCATGTGTTCTCCGAGTTTATGAAACTCTTGTAAGAGTCCAAAGGGTACTACAAACGTAAAGAGACGAATAAAATATAAATTGATACTCGCAAATTGACGAGGATATGGAAAGTTTTTGATCCGCTCACAACGTCCTTGTAAATCGAACAAAGCCACCAATTGATTTTCCATTTCTACAAAATTCAATGGGTCAATCAATCCTTGATCTTTTAATTGACGAAGTCTGGCAGACTGTAAACTGATGAGTTGGGTTGCACGATTTTTCTTATTCCATACATACTCAAAATCAGATGCAGATAAATAGGGTTTCAAAGCTTCTTCAAAAGACGTTTGGTGTTCAGGTATGGTATAGAATTTTCTGTATTCAATATTATATGGCTTATTGATATTTTCCCAAGGTCTTATTTCACGAAGTTGATATCTCAATGCAGTAAGCCAAGCTAGATGGCGATAAATTAATTCTTGATGTACGTTTTTATTATGTTGAGCATCTCCTGTAAAGTCTTTAACCATAATAGCCCAAGACCGACTCGTATTCACAATACCACCCCATATTTGTCGAGCTTCCCATAGGCGATTATAAGTTTGCGTATTTTTAAAACCAATGATAATTGCCGCAGCTGTACCAATCATGGCAATAGGTACCCAAGGTATGGCTAACCACTCCCAATCCAATAATTGGTATAAAATTGTAGGTATTGCAGCTAATATGAATAGGCGATAAATATCTCTTCTCGTCCAGAAAAGAAACTCTTTTATTTTGTAGTGGTTCCCGATATGCATTCAGAAAAGTTAGATAAAAAAGTACATATGGGGAAGAAGTTTTGGGTGTTGGCTGCTAGGTGCTAGGTGCTAGGAGTGTTGGAAATGCAAAATTAAATTTTGCAGCTCATACTTTATGATGATCAAAAATGTCCTAGCTACTAAAACCTAGCACCTAGTACCTAGCACCTAATACCTAATACCCCGGATTCACTCCCGTATAATTAGCCGGAGTAATCGCTTTCAACTCTTTTTTTACCGCAGCACTTACTTTCAGGGACTGTATGAATTGATGGATTGCTTTTTTATCAATTTTATGATTGCCGCGTGTGAGGTCTTTCAAAGCCTCGTATGGATTCGGGTAGTTTTCTCTTCTTAGAATGGTTTGGATGGCTTCTGCTACTACCGCCCAATTGTTTTCCAGATCCTCTTTAATTTTCGCTTCATTCAGTAATAGTTTACCCAATCCTTTTTCAATCGATTTAAATGCAATGGCTACATGTGCCACTGGTGATCCAATATTGCGTAAGACGGTAGAGTCTGTTAAATCTCTTTGTAAACGACTGATGGGTAATTTTGTAGATAGGTGTTCGAGTAAAGCATTGGACATACCTAAATTACCTTCTGCATTTTCAAAATCAATTGGATTCACCTTATGCGGCATCGCAGAAGAACCTACTTCGCCCTTTTTGGTTTGCTGCTTGAAATAATCCATGCTAATGTAGGTCCAAATATCTCTGCACAGATCAATCAAAATATTATTGATACGTTTGATAGCATCGAAATGAGCAGCTAAACAGTCATAGTGTTCGATTTGGGTAGTGAATTGCATTCTTTGTAAACCCAATACATGCTCTACAAATTCATTCCCAAGAACTACCCAATTCTTTTTTGGAAAAGCGATATGATGGGCATTAAAATTGCCGGTAGCTCCTCCAAATTTGGCAGCATAGGGAATACTGGCAAACATTTCAATCTGATGATTGATTCGCTCCACAAAAACCATGATCTCTTTACCCAGTCGGGTAGGAGATGCAGGTTGTCCATGTGTACGCGCCAGCATCGGTACATCTTTCCATTGTACAGCCAGTTGGTACAAGTGATTTTGAAGATTCACCAAAGCCGGTAAATATTCATGCTCCATCGCATGTTTCCAACTTAATGGAATAGCTGTGTTATTGATATCCTGTGATGTTAATCCGAAATGTATCCATTCCTTCAAATGTGAGATGCCAGCTTTGTCCAATTGTTCTTTGAGAAAATATTCAACGGCTTTTACATCATGGTTAGTAGTGGATTCAATTTGTTTGATCTGTTGAGCATCATCAAAACTGAACTGATTGGCTACTTTTTGCAAATGAGCTTTTGCCTTTGCCGGTAATTTGAAAAAACGTTTATCAGATAAAAAAAAGAAATATTCGATTTCCACCAATACCCTGTACTTAATCAGCCCAAATTCAGAGAAATAATGATCCAGATGCTGTACTTGTTTGCGATAACGTCCATCGATAGGGGTAACAGCGGTAAGGTGATTGAGTTCCATTGTGGAAATTGAGGTTATTTATTGATTATTGGTTTTCTTTGCATGCAAATTTAGCTGAATTGGACAAGAGAATAAGGATTGGAGCCGTTAGTTATTTTAATACCCGTCCACTGATGTTCGGAGTACGGAGATCTGGTTTGATGGATAAAGTAGCAATAACCGAGGATTTCCCTGCCAATATAGCGGCAATGCTGCTGAATGATCAGATTGATATTGGTTTGGTACCCGTAGCCATTATACCGCGTTTACAAGAATCTCATATTATCACTGACTATTGTATTGGTGCTGTTGGCGAAGTGTCTTCTGTAGGTATCTTTAGTGAAGTACCTATGGAAGAAATAGAAATACTGATCCTGGATTATCAAAGCCGAACTTCTGTTCATCTTGCTCGTATACTGCTACAAGCGTATTGGAAAAAAGAAGTTAAGATTGAAAGGGCAACTATCGATTATCAGCACCGGATCAAGGGTACAACAGCTGCCGTGGTAATTGGAGACAGAGCATTAGCACAACACCAATATTCAAAATATTATTACGATTTAAGTCTCGCTTGGAAACAGTATACCGGACTGCCTTTTGTATTTGCTGCATGGGTATCTAACAAAGTATTAGACGAAGATTTTATTGATGCATTCAATCGGGCAAATGCATATGGTATCTCGCATTTGGAGGAAGTAGTTCAGGATATTGAATTTCCTCATTATGATCTCAAGAAATATTATACTACCAATATCAGTTATCATCTAGATACAGAAAAAAAAGCCGGACTAGCGTTATTTCTACAAAAACTATCTGAGCTTCCTGATTTATCTTAGGCAATATTTTATGAGCCCAATAGCTGTCATCACCATTTGTTTTAACAACCTGACCGATCTCCAAAAGACCTGTCAGTCAGTAGATGCACAGACCTGTCTACCAGAAGAGCATTGGATCATCAATGGTTCTTCCACAAATGATATTGCAAATTGGTTAGAACAAACGCCACAACCTGCATACCGTAAGTGGGTCAATGAAAGAGATCAAGGCATTGCTGATGCCTTCAATAAAGGCATTCAAAGAGCAGGTTCAGCAATTATTCATTTGCTCAATTCAGGTGATGTTTATGCAAATGAGGATGTATTAAACATAGTATCCGTTTTTTTCCAAAAACATCCTACAGTAGAATGGATCAGTGGAAATATACAATTGACTCGTGGGGGAGAGCAAGTAATAGTAGGTAAACCGTTTGAAATATCCAAACTATATAGAGGCATGCGTAGTGTTTCGCACCCTACATGGTTTGTAAAAAAGAAAGTATATCAGCGTGTCGGAGCTTATAGCAGTGACTATAAAATTGCGATGGATTATGATATGATGTGCAGACTTGCATCAGCGTCTTATTGTTATCTCCCCAAGACTATTGCCATTTTCGATGATACCGGGGTTAGTTCTTCTCAATATTTGAAATCATTGGATGAAAATAAGAAAGTGTATACCAGTCATTTCGGATCCTCTTTTCAATTAACCTTATGGCAGTGGAGACTTAAAATACTACATTACCTTCTAAAAAGTAGTTTGGGTAAATGGCTGTACCGGCTGAAGAAAAAAATGGGACTGGAAAACTGGTAAAGATTATTTCTTTAAAAAATCATCTATTACTTTGATGACTTTCTCAGGTAACACATTCGCATAAGGCTCAGCAATCACAAACTCATACTTTTCTCTAACAATAGATACATCAGCCAATTCCTTTTCAATATGGTCAGGATAGCAGGTATAGAAATGTGGTGCCAGTGAAGAAGGATAAGGAGCAAATCTTTGGTATTGCGATCCATTGAATACACCGATAACCGGACAACCCACTGCTGCAGCCAAATGAACAGAGCCTGTGTCTACTGAGAGTAAAAGCGCTGCTTGAGCCAATATCGATAACATTTGGGGCAAAGAAGTTTTACCGGTTAAATCAATAACAGGATAGGGATATACAGCACAAAAAGCATCCGTATAAGTTTTATCACCCACAGCACCACAAACAACCATAGTAAATCCTTGGGTACGGAAAAGATATGAAGCTACTGCAACAAAGTGATTGGTTGGCCATATTCGGCTGGCACTTCTGGAGCCAGGAAAAATAACAACAAATTTTTGTGGTAATCCTTCAAATACTGTTAACAAAGATTTGGGGATACCGGTATCTTCAACTGCAGATGCTATACCCGTTACAAATGCTGTGAATAGTTTATTTCTGAAGAATTCGAAAACTGGTTTTTCGGGGTAGTCAAAAAGATGGGTATACAACCCCTGATCATACCCTTTTTCATAAGGTTGTACGCTTTCAGTATTCGCAACCATACCAATACGATGTTTGGCAAATGCCGCTTTTACAATACAGTCATCATTTCTTTTATCTCTGGAAAAAGTGGGATTGATAACTGTGTCATATCCCTGTCGATAGATCATCTTCAGAAAACGATATCTGTATTTCAGGTCTTTTTTGAACAATGTCTTGTCAATCCAAAATGATTTGTGAACACTATCTGTATCCAATAATTCAAATAGGGATTTCCAACTTTTATTACCCGCAAAGTGTATTTCATACGGTCGATATGTAGGGGCTGATGTTATTTCATTCAAAAAATTGCGCCATAGCATATAATCTCCAATCTCATCTATTCGAATGATGAGTAGTTTCTTTTGATCAGACTTTTGTCTAAAACCAATACAGGCAAAAAGTCCAATAATGTCGTATATAATTCCTTTAATGCGGTTCAATGTATAACATGAATGATGCCTTACAAATGTACAGTTTGGATACATGACTTGTTTCAAGATACAGAAAGTGATTTTTTTGATACTGATTCACAGATTAAGCAATACCATTTGCCTATTTTTACCGGATAAAACAATGAACTATGGGTTTTCTGGCAGTGTTGAAGAATCGTTTATACACTAAACTGCGCCGTACATTGAATCTGGAACAGATGGATGCAAAGCTTTCCCGAATCAATGATCTTCAAATCGAACAGTTTTTGATGGAACAGCTATACCAAAATCCACGGTATCAACAACCTGATAAATTGAACCGATATGAGTTCCAAGCTTTTTCCCAAGTAGGGGATGATGGTATGATTGAAGAAATATTTAAACGCATAGGCACCACAAATCAATACTTTGTAGAATTTGGGGTAGAAGATGGAACAGAAACCAATAGTACCTATCTTCTTTTCAAAGGTTGGAAAGGATTATGGATGGATGGCAGCGAAAGAAATATTGCATCCATTCATGCATCTTGTGCAAAAGCCATAGAACGTGGCGATTTGAAAGCCATTCAGGCATTCATTACAGCAGAAAATATTGAATCGCTGCTTCATCATGCAGGGATCACAACAGAACCCCATCTTTTAGTCATTGATATAGCCAGAAATGACTATCATGTCTGGAAATCCATTCAACAATATCGTCCAAGGGTAGTTATTGTTGAATACAATGCCATCTTCAGACCCGGCTGTGAGTATGTAATTGAGTATGATGCGGGTGCCATGTGGG
>JACVCQ010000157.1 GCA_016741945.1 Chitinophagaceae bacterium | reverse complement strand
ACCGGTGGTTGTGAGCGCTCCTCAGGGTGACGAGGGGTTTCGGAGTTATTAGTGCTGATTGGCGTAGCCAATGAGCACTGTTTTTAATGTAGTAATATGTCACCCTGAGGAGTCTTCCGACGAACAGTCGGAAATGACGACGAAGGGTCCCTTCGTCGCGGATCATAACCATCAGTTGTGAACGCTCCTCAGGGTGACACGAGGTTTTGAATCATTACTGCTGATCGGCTATGCCGATCAGCAGTTTTTATGTAAGATAGTGTTGTCACCCTGAGGAATCTTCCGACGCTAGTCGGAAATGATGACGAAGGGCCCCTTCGTCGCGGATCATAACCGATGGTTATGAACGCTCCTCAGGGTGACAAGAGGTTTCGGATTTATTAGTGCTGATTGGCTTTGCCAATCAGCACTTTTTTTATAAGATGTCAGTGTCACCCTGAGGAGTCTTCCGACGAACAGTCGGAAATGACGACGAAGGGCCCTTCGTCGCGGATTATAACCTGCAGTTATAAACGCTCCTCAGGGTGTCGAAGGTTTTCTTTTCTGCAGAGAAAAATGGTTAACTTAAATCATGCAAAAATTTCTTCGATACTCGATAGTCATCGATCTCTGCTCGCTGCTTTCTTTGGTATTGTTTCTTATCACAGGCGATAAATTTATCCTGCCATTGGGATTGATATTTTTCTTGTCTATTTTTTCTGAGATAACTTTTATTGGAGCCAATTTTGGTCTGGCGATTGTCGTTTTTGTTATTTCCCTTTTTGTTAAGAAAGAGAAATGGGTACTCATTTTCAAAGGAGCTTATATCGTATTGTCGATCACCACTATTGCTGCTATCGTTTTAGGAAACATAAACATGTTCAAGGAAACACCTTCACTGCTATCACTGATCGTTTTTCTATTTCTTCATGGATTGCTTTGTTGGAAATGGTGGTTGTTGAATACACATAGGGCCCCTCCTACCTCAGAGACGCTGCTATAAACTCACAAATCATTTTATAGCGGAGACTTCGCTTTAGTACCCCATAGAATTAACAAAATTTAGCAGTATATTACTTGTCAATAAAACTACTGCTATGAAAAAAAACCTGTTATTTTTCTTAGTCCTTCCATGCTTTGCTATAGCGCAGGATAGGAATAGTATACAACCTACATCCAATCTTGTTGTAGAAGGTATCCCTTCAATCCCTGCTTCACTGGCCCAACAGGTTAAAAAGTATACGGAGTCCAGGAGCGCAGTATTCTCTTCTTGGCATCCGGTAAAGAGAGAGATGCTTATTGGTACACGTTTTGGCAATGTGCCGCAATTGCACCAAGTAAAAATACCGATGGGTGCCAGAAAGCAGGTTACTTTTTTTGATGAACCTATTACAGGCTCTACTTACGAACCTGTAAATGGCAGCTATTTTCTTTTTACAAAAGATATAGGCGGAAATGAATTTGCTCAGATATATAGATATGATATAAAAGATGGCAATGTTACATTACTAACCGATGGTAAACGTTCACAAAATGGCGGAATGGTATGGAGTACCAAAGGGGATAGAATTGCATATATGTCTACGAGCCGTAATGGTGCAGACAGGGATATTTATGTCATGGATCCTAAAGACCCTTCTACCAGTAAAATGGTTTTACAGTTACAAGGTGGTGGATGGGGAGTTGCTGATTGGAGCCCCGATGATAAAACCTTACTAGTGGTAGAAGGTATTTCAGTGAATGAAATATACTTATGGTTGGTAGATGTTGCTACCGGTAAGAAAACACCACTGACTTCAAGAGAAGAAAAAGGGGTTGCTGTTAGCCAACCCTCATTCAGTAAAGATGGCAAAAGCATTTACTTTACAACCGATAAGGATAATGAGTTTCTTCGCTTGGCATGGATGGATATCGCAAGTAAAAAAACTACTTATATCACTTCCTCTATTCCATGGAATGTAGAATTGGTAAACCAGAGCAAAGATGGAAAGTATGTTGCTTTTATTACGAATGAAGCGGGCGAATCTAAACTGTACCTGTTAACGACTGCTAATAACAAATACACGCCGGTAAAGGGTTTGCCACAGGGCGTTTATGGAGGTCTGAGTTTCCATCCAAATAGCAATGATCTTGCTTTATCCATTAACAATGCAAGATTAGCGGCAGATGTATATGTTGTTTCTGCCAACACAGGTAAGGTAGAACGTTGGACGGAAAGTGAACTCGGAGGTTTAGTTCCTGAAGAATTACAAATGCCTGATTTGGTTAAGTGGAAGAGCTTTGATGGTAGAGAGATCAGCGGATTTTATTTTAAACCTGCGGCAAAGTTCAAAGGAAAAAGACCTGTGATCATCAACATACATGGTGGACCGGAAGGTCAAAGTGTGCCTAGTTTCCAGGGATGGAACAACTATTACATGAATGAGTTGGGTATAGCTATGATCTATCCCAATGTTCGTGGCTCTTCTGGTTATGGTAAAACATTTTTAATGTTGGATAATGGGATAAAGAGAGAGGAATCTGTTCAGGATATTGGTGCATTGCTTGACTGGATTGCTAAAGAACCGAGTCTGGATGCAAGCCGCGTTATGGTAACGGGCGGTAGTTATGGTGGGTATATGACCCTCGCTGTTGCAACCAATTACAATGATCGTATTCGTTGTGCTTTGGATGTGGTAGGTATCTCCCATTTTGGTACGTTCTTGAAAAATACAGAAAGCTATCGTCGTGATCTTAGAAGAGTAGAGTATGGCGATGAACGAGATCCACAAATAGCAGCTTTCTTTGAGAAGATGGCTCCTTTGAACAATGCATCAAAAATTAAAAAGCCAATATTTATTGTACAAGGTGGCAATGATCCAAGGGTACCTCGTACCGAAGCTGTACAAATGGTAGAGAAAATTAAAACCAATGGTGGTAACGTTTGGTATCTTGAAGCAAAAGATGAGGGACATGGTTTTAGAAAAAAGAACAATATAGATTTTCAACGCTTTGCAACAGTACTTTTCATCCAGAAGTATTTACTGGATGGAATGAACGAAACTGTTAGCCAATAGTTTTTCTTCTTTAAAGTGTGTTTATATTAAAATGAGAGCTCACAGAGTCACTCGTGTACCTCGAAGACTCTGTGAGAACAAAAAACAAATAGGTTTGTCATCACAACCCTTAACACATGCTCAAGAAACATCTTGTTCTGCTCTGTATTTTGATATCCGTTGTTTTCATAGGTATTGCGGCATTCTTGTATCCGGGTGGTACCATATCTGATAAGAGTACGGTAGGATTTATCTGGTCGAAAAATTTTATCAGCAATTTGTTTTTACCACAGGCATTGAATGGTGCTGAAAATACAGCACGCATTTGGGCAATCATTGGAATGGCTTTTCATTCGGTAGGATATGGTTTATTTTTTCTGGGAATGGCTAAAAAAATACCTTCTACACATGCTGCATGGGTGTTAAAGACGGTAGGTATCTTAAACATTCTTTTCAATTTTCTGATCGTGACTCCATTGCACGACAGTATGGTTACCATTTCTAGTACACTTTCGATGTTGGGACTGTTTTATATTACCGTATTTATCTTGAGATCCAAACGGCATTTCTTTAAAATGGCTTGTATTCTTTGTATGCTCATCTTCTATTTTGCCCTATATCTATATGGTTCAGGCGATTGGGGTTTACTGGCAGTGATGCAGAAAGTGGCTTTTACTACCTCTATGTTATTAGTATTGGCATTGGAATATTTTACGAAGAAAGAAGACTTTCCCCCTTCTTCGCGGATCACAACCGATGGTTGTGAACGCTCCTCAGGGTGACAAGAGGTTTCGGAGTTATTAGTGCTGATTGGCGTAGCCAATCAGCAGTTTTTTTATAAGATGTTAATGTGTCACCCTGAGGAGTCTTCCGACGAATGTCGGAAACGACGACGAAGGGGACAAAGGATGTATCTTCAATTTTTCAAAACAAGTGTATGCGAGTACTACTGTTGTCTTTTGGTTTTCTTTTGTTGATAAATACACTGGTGGCACAAGCTATCAATCCCAAACTCAAGATCACAGCGCTTACTCATAACTTTTACATCTATACTACTTACAATACTTATGAAAACACACAAGTACCTGCTAATGGCATGTATGTGGTCACAAAAGAAGGGGTGGTGATGTTTGATACCCCTTGGGATACTACACAGTTTCAACCTTTGTTGGATAGTATTCAAGCCAGACATCATCAGCCTGTGATCATGGCTTTTGCTACACATTGGCATAGTGATAAAACTGCGGGATTGGAGTACTATCGTCAAAAAGGTATCAAGACTTATACAACTCGAAAAACAGATGAGCTCAGTAAAAAAAACGGTGCTAAGCGTGCCGCTTTGTTGATGGATAATGATACCTTGTTTCAGGTAGGAGCATATCAGTTTCAAACTTATTATCCCGGTCCGGGTCATACAGAAGATAATATTGTGATCTGGTTTCCGAAAGAGAAAGTCTTGTATGGTGGTTGTTTGATCAAAGGCGCTTCGGATACCAATCTGGGTTTTTTGGGTGATGGCAACGTGAAAGAATATATTCACACCCTCAAACGCATACAAGAAAAATACCCGCAACCCAAACATATCATCGTTGCACACAGTGATTGGGCGGATTTGAATTCATTGACACATTCCATTGAAATGGCCGAGCTGCTTCATAAAAAAGAGCAACCATAAATTATCCCAGCCCAAGCTTCCCGCATACCTACAAACGCTATCTTTCTTCGCAGAGTCCCTCGTACATCGGAGACTCTCGAAGAACAAAACCCTTGCAGCCTGCAGCTTGCAGCTCGAAACTCACTCATCTTCCTCTTGCTCCTTTCGAATACGTATTTCAACAACAGGCACATCATCAGAGTAGAGTTCAACAAAATTATTGATGGACATAAATACCCAAAGTCTCGTATGATCGCTTATGCGTGTTTCTTCGTAGCCAAGTAATCTTTTTCGAAAAGCAGATGCCTCAACATAAGAAATAGGGTAGCAGTAGCGAGTGCCAGGTATGATCGGGATATGGTATCCTAAACCTGCATATCTATCAAAAAATTCATCTCTGTTTTCATAACCGTGAAAATAACCGAAGGTATAAATGATTTCATACTGTTTAGATACACAGATCACCTGAACACTTCTGATTCCTTTGGAAATAACATGGATCTCATTCAAGCCGGTGTTTAATCCCACATCATGTGGAATGGTTGGCATTCTTTCTGTCATAGATTTTATCAATAGTTCTTAATGCGCACCTCTTATATAGTACAGTGCACGACTGGTTTCCTTTCCTTCAATGATTCTTTCTGCATTACTGCCATCTACTTTGCAACGATACACATGGTGTTTTGTAACAAAGCCAATCTGTTCTCTGCCTATAAAGAAAATGGTCTTACCATCGGGTGATAAACTCAAGCCTTGTTCACCTCCTACAGTAATATTGGCGGGAAGTACAATATTGATCTTTGTAGGATTGGTTCCATCGTAATTGGCCATCCACAATTCATTTGGACCCACTGAAGGAGGAACGCCAAGGAAATACAATATCTTATTCATTTGTGCACCCGTAGGCTCTGCTAATACCTGTTTTCTACAACTTATTTGAAACAACAGTACTGCTAATGCAAAAGTGAAGAGCACCAATGCTCCTTGTAAAATTTTTTTCATGATGATTGATTTGAACAGCAATGATAAAAATCCTATCAATCAACCAAAAAATGGGGGAGTGTAAATGGTTGGATAGTGTTTGGCTTTTAAAGCGCTACTACAATATATTACTTTATTGCCAAAGTTAAAAATCATCCCATCGCTATTCATGTTCTATATCGTTACATGTATCTCGGCTCTTTTTAAGAGAATCAGATATTCTTTATTGTTCAAATGCTTGTATGAGTCTGTTTATGGATTACAGCGATCACAGTACATGGGATCTTCTGTTTGTTTGTTGTGCGGATATTTTTTCTCTTCCGAAAACCCACAATGGGTACATTGAAAGATATATGCCAGTACTGATCTGGTTGGACTTCCACAAAGATCGCAGGGAAGTCCGCTTTTGGCATCGGTGATACTATACCCGGGCATTTGACACTCAGGACAGGCTGACTGAATTTTTTCGATGAGTTTTTCGGTGGCTTTCTCAATCACTTTCATCCGGGTAGGATTGAACATGGCCCTCATATCAGTTTCAACACCTACTACCGGATATTTTGCTGCCAACGTTTTGTATACATCCAGTAGTGTATGCG
>JACVCQ010000156.1 GCA_016741945.1 Chitinophagaceae bacterium | reverse complement strand
GGCATTGCCCAAAGGGTTTTCTTTGATGCTGGCTATAGAATTCGCTGGAATATTATAATTGTCTTTTAGTTTGATAGCTACTACAATAGCAGATAGGTTTTTATCTGCATTTTCTATATCATAAACAGAACCCACTTGAAACCCATTGATAAATACACCGTTCGATACCATAATACCTTTGGTATCCGTATATTTTGCATAAATAATATTACCGGTCTTGAAGAGGGTTTTTCCTTTCAGGAAATTAAAGCCGAGTATCAGTAAGGTGATAGCTACGGCAGTGAGTGCCCCCACTTTTGTTTCATTCGATATCTTCATATACCACAAAACTAAGGTTTATTGTGGTATCCCTTTTCGCGCTATGTTAAAGTGAACTTATTTTCGTGCACCGGTTCCGGAACTGATACCTGCCTGATTTTCTAAGGAGTATTTATACAAACGTATTGAGCGGGTAATCACTTCACAAATCTCAATTTGACCTTGTTCACTGTTCAGGTAATCTTCTTCATCCGGGTTGGAGATAAAACCTGTTTCCACCAAAACAGCCGGCATATTCACTGCTTGTAATACCCAGATCCCTTTTTTTCGCTGTTGTGCCTGTCGGCTGATACGCCCTACTTTCTGAAATTCTTCTTCAATGGTAAGGGCTAGTTTCGCACTGCGCTGAAAGTACTGTTGGGTAAGAATATTTGCCAACATGGTCTTGGTAGGGTCATTGGCATCAGAGGTTTTTCTGGCCTGTAATATTTTAAGAGAAACACTATCCAAGTATTCATCCAAACCTTCACTGGCTACTGCCTTACGCTCATCTGTCTTATCCACGCCATAGATATAAGTCTCTGTTCCTTTCGCCGGATTAGGGGTTGTCCAGATTCTATAATCTTTTACTCTTTGTTTAACAGATTTTCCCTTTCTTCTGACTGTGATGGTTTTATAACCCACAAATTCCCTGTTTTTATAAGGGGCTGCCGAATTCACATGAATACAAACAAAAAGATCGCCTTTGGCTTGATTGGCAATATCCGCTTTTTGGATAACGGAATGGAAAATATCCGTCCTACGTGTCATCACAATATCAACATCGGGCAATGCAGCTTGTAACATTTTCTCCAATTTGAGAGACACTTCAAGTGAAATCTGACTTTCAGTAGAGTATCTACCCCGTGCGCCTACATCTTCTCCTCCATGTCCGGCATCAATGATAATTCTCTTGAGTACCTGCTTTTGCTGGGGTTTGCCCGATGGACCCGTAAAAGCACTCAAGAAAGCGATCCCTAAACTTAACAAAACAAAAGCAGCATATTTAAGACGCATCATATCAATTCGTTAAAGGATTATACCCAGAGTTCGGTTTACACGCTTCAAACACTATTTTTGTCGAGTGAATATGAGCAAACGCTGTAAAATTAACGCAAAAACCATGCTTCCTATTGTGGCGTGTGGATATTTGCTCATATTAACATTTCTTAAGCAGGCCTATGCTACAGAGCCTATCCCAGCAAATTATTGGCAGGAGATAAAAGATACGGTTCCTGAAAAACAAAAATTAGATACTATTCGCACAAAATCAGATAGTCTGATTCAAAAACAGCGACCGGATTCTGTTTCTAAAACAGATACCATTAAAATTTCCAAAGACTCAATTGATGCACCCATCAAATATGCCGCTGCTGATTCAGGTGTATTGATTATTGATACAAAAGAGTTTTTGTTATATGGTAAAGCCAAAACAGAGTATAAGGATCTTCAAATGGAAGCAGCTACCATCCGCTATGATCAGCAATCACAAATGGTGAAAGCTTATGGTTCTTTAGACTCTACCGGTAACCCCATGAGTAAACCTCAGTTTACGCAAGGTGAAATGAAATCGGTCAGTGATTCCATTTTTTATGATATGCGGACTGCCAAAGGATTAACAAAAAACACTTTTTTTCAAGAAGGAGAAATTTATGTTAATGCACAGAAATTAAAAAAAGTAAGTGCAACAGAAGTCTTTGCGAGTAAGGCCCGTTTTACCACTTGTAATCTGGATACCCCGCATTTTGCTTTTCGAACCAGCAGAATGAAGATCGTGAATAATAAATTGGGGATTTCAAGTGCGGCTTTCCCTGAATTTGAAGGAGTGCCTATGCCCATTGGTATTCCATTTGGTATTTTCCCGCTTAGTAAACAACCCCAATCCGGTTTAATGGCACCCGCTTTTACAGCCAGTGAAGATTTTGGATTGGGATTAGAAGGATTGGGCTATTATTTCCTGATCAGTGACTATGTGGATCTGACCACCAGAACCAATATCTATTCTTATGGCGGTTGGATGGCGAACTTTAATTCAAAGTATATCCAACGTTAATCGTTCACGGGTAACCTAAATCTGACCATACAAAATACCAAGGCACTGAACAGAAGTGGTATTTCCAAAGAAGAGTTTAACAAAAGCCGATCATTTATGATCAACTGGTCACATACCCGTGATAGCAGAGCGAGACCCGGTACCAGTTTTTCAGGCAATGTGAATTTTGGTAGTACACGTTTTAATCAGAACTTATTGAATAATCCTTTCCAAAATTTTCAAAACCAATTAAGTTCATCTGTTAATTACACAAAAGATTGGAAGGGTAAGTACAATCTTTCCATGAATGCCAACCACAACCAAAATAATAATACCCGTTTGGTGAACCTGAATTTGCCAACCGTGAATTTCAACGTGGTTACTTTTTATCCGTTTCAACGAAAAGAACAAGTAGGCGCATCGAAATGGTATGAAAAAATAGGTATTGGGTATAGTGGTAACCTCCAAAATCAACTATCATTTTATGATACCGCTTACAGTTTTAAGCGTATGCTGGATGATTTGCAATGGGGTGGGCAGCATACTATCCCGATTACATTATCATTACCCTCTCTAGGACCAATAACACTAGCCCCCAGTGTTTCTTATGAAGAGAGATGGTATGGACAACGTATTTTTAGAAACTGGAATAATAATACCAAAGAAGTTGAAACCACCATTCAACGTGGTTTTTATACAGCCAGACAAATGGCATTTGGTATCAGTGCCAATACCCGAATTTTTGGTACGTATGATTTAAAGTCAAAAGATGGGAGTAAGACTATTCGACATGAAGTAAGACCTAGTATTTCGCTCAACTACAGACCTGATATGGTCAAAAAATATTTTTACAATACACAAGTAGATACGACCGGTCGACAACTTAGATTCTCACAATTTGATGGCGGCATCATTGGCTCTTTTTCGGAAGGTACATTTGGCGGACTTTCATTCGGGATCGATAATCTCTTAGAGATGAAGGTAAAAGATAAAACAGACAGTACCGGAAAAGCTACCAAAAAAATTAAACTGATTGATGGCTTTGGTTTTAACTCATCGTACAATTTTTTAGCAGACAGTTTTGCATTGGGGAACTTTAATATTTATGCACGTAGTACTTTGTTTGATAACATCAATATTACCGCAGGGATGAACCTAGATCCTTATGATATTGACAAACAAGGTTACCGAGTGAATCGTATTTTGTTTGATCCTTCCAAATTAAAATTCGGAAGAATTACCAGTGGGAATCTGGCCATATCTACATCCTTCTCCAGTAAGCCCAAAGATGGCACTACTGAAAAAGACAGAGATATACCGATTGACCCTTTTATGACACCGGAAGAACAACAAAGACAATTACAGTTTGCCCGGGCAAATCCGGCTGAATTTACTGACTTTAATATTCCATGGACTCTAAGTCTGTCTTATTCATTGAATTTTAGTCGGGTATTGAAACCTGATTTTTCCGGATTTCAAACCCAACTATTTTCCAGCATTAATTTTAATGGAGACTTTAGCTTAACGGATAAATGGAAATTGGGGGGGAATGGATATTACGATATCTCACAAGGAGGCTTGCAGCAATTCAGCATGTTCATTACGCGTGAAATGCATTGCTGGCAGCTGTCTGTAAATGTAACTCCCATCGGATTATTTCGTTCATTCAATATTACAATCAATCCTAAGTCCGGTATTTTACGTGATCTCCGAATCAATAGAAGTCGTGTATTCTCTAATTCCGGATTCTGATAGCATCGGCATGTTCCTGATAATAATTCCACATCATAGTAAATATTTCTTCTTTCAGTTCACTCGCTGATTTTGCTGTGCTGGTCACAGGGGTCAGGAAATGCATTTCAAGTTGATGAGGCATAAGATAAAAAAACAAATGGGCGGGTAATACTTTTTTGGTATGCAAAAGAATAACCGGAAGAACAGGTTTACCGGTATCGACTGCCAGTCTGAATGCGCCATCATAAAAGCTTTTTAAAGGATCATTGGTTCTGTTGCGTGTGCCTTCCGGATAGATAAGCATATCCAATCCAATGGCAAGCATACGTTTCATTTCTTCATAGCTTTTTCTGCGACTCTCATCGCTTTTTCGATCTACCAAAACGCTGCCAAAAGTATAGATCCATCCGAAAAGTGGGATTTTGGCAAAACTTTTTTTAGCAATTGTTTTATTGGGTCTGGGCATGAAAGGTGTACTCACGGGAACATCCATCAAACTATTGTGGTTACAGACGATTACATAATTGGTATGCGCAATAAAATGTTCTTTCCCGGTTATTTTCAGTGGACATCCGATTAAATGCAAATACATCCACATCCATACACGAGAGACATGTCTGTGCCATCTTGCTTTAGCCGGATCATCCAATAAAAAACAAGGCAGATAAAAAATAATGGCCGGTATCATGGTTCCAATAAAAAGGATCAGTGCCCATACTGCCATGATTCTGCCGATGATCAATTTCCAGATAGGAGTATCGTTTTCTTTTTTCATGATGGTGTTGCTTCAATTGATAGGTTCCAGTCGATCGGAGAAAGACCTTGCTTCATTAATAATTCATTGGTTCTACTGAAATGCTTACATCCAAAAAAGCCTTTATCTGCACTAAAAGGAGAAGGGTGTGCTGCTTTGAGTACATGGTGTTTGGTTTCATCAATCAGTATTTGTTTTTCCTGTGCGAATCTTCCCCACAGTAAAAAAATAATACCTTCTTTTTCATCTGATATTTTTCTAATAACGGCATCTGTAAAATCCATCCAACCAATTTTAGCATGACTGGCAGGTTCATTGGCTCTTACAGTAAGTACCGCATTGAGTAATAATACCCCTTGTTTAGCCCATTTTGTGAGGTCGCCTGTTTTAGGAATAGGCATGCCAATATCTTTATTGAGTTCTTTATAAATATTAACCAAAGAAGGGGTTGGTGGAACGCCTTCCGGAACTGAAAAACTTAAACCATGTGCTTGTCCTGGACCATGATACGGATCCTGACCAAGTATCACTACTTTTAGTTGATCAAATGGTGTTGAAAAAAAAGCATTGAAAATTAAGGAGCCGGGCGGATAGATAACAGCACCGGTGGCCCTCTCTGTTTTCAGGTGAGTAGCCACCTGTAAAAAGTAAGGTTTGGTAAATTCATGTTTCAATACTGCTTTCCATGACGCTTCTATCTTAACATCCATAAGGCTATATGCTTATACAGCGAAAATACAGAATCATTCAGGGAAAAAGCTTTAGTAAATTACCGTAACCGTTCCGGAGATCGGTTTTAATTTGGGTGATGGTTTGATTAGATAATAATATACACCCACCGGAACAATACTACCCTCATTTGATCTGCCATCCCAAACACGTGTATACCCCTTTGATCGATAAATGGATTGTCCATTTCGAGTAAATATTTCAATAGTGGATTCCGGATAATATTCAATCAAAGGTATCTGCCATATGTCATGTATGCCATCTCCATTGGGGGAGAAAATATTCGAAGGCAGGATATCTGCATCATCAATATTAACATTGATAGGTTGAACTACAGAACAACCTTCATTACTGGTAGCTTTTACAAAGTATTTTCCCGACTTCAAAATACGCTCCGGATTGAATAAGGTTTTTGTAGCAGCACTATCTTCCCAATAAGTATATCTCCAGTTTTGGCTGAAAGGAACCGTTGTCATCAAGTTAATTGTCTTAGGTATTTTAACGGTGGGGGGATCTATAACTGTAAAATCGGGATAAGGATGAATAGTAACTCTAGCCGGACGAACGACAGAACATCCACCAATGGATGTTAGTTTTACAAATAGGTTGGTAGTATTGGTGATCAGATAATTGTCTGCTAATCGATTGGCTGTAGCTGCAGCATCACTCCAATAAGAAACAGTAGCAGAAGGATCACTCCCGGCAGCCAGATTCACAGAAGAGAGTGCTACAGACCCACAAGCTACCGCATTATTGACGACGGTTGATGG
>JACVCQ010000155.1 GCA_016741945.1 Chitinophagaceae bacterium | reverse complement strand
AAATATAATACACCAGACCTGCACAAGCAGCGGCAGTTAAAATAATAGAACCCCAGTTACCCATGTTGAGGGCTTTCTGTACATTGGTGGTATTGATACCTGCAGCATCGCTCACACGCACAAACCAAGTACCAACAATTGAGAACAGGATACCTACACCTGCTATCAACATCGGCAACAGGATAGGAGCATATCCACCAAAATTATCAGAAGAAACGGTTTCTTGTCCGAGTACCATGGTAGCCAATACAGTTGCTACATAAGAACCAAACAAGTCAGCACCCATACCTGCCACATCACCCACATTATCACCAACGTTATCAGCGATGGTAGCAGGATTACGAGGATCATCTTCCGGAATACCGGCTTCTACTTTACCTACTAGGTCAGCACCTACATCAGCTGCTTTCGTATAAATACCACCACCCACACGGGCAAACAATGCAATAGACTCAGCACCGAGAGAGAAACCTGTTAATACTTCAATGGTTTGTAACATTTCAGCAGAATTGGCTGCTGCCTCTGGGGCAAATACTTGCTTTAAAATAAGGTATACACCACCCAGACCTAATACCGCCAAACCGGCAACACCCAATCCCATTACCGCACCACCTGTGAATGATACATTCAAGGCTTTTGACAAACTGGTTCTCGCCGCCTGTGCAGTACGAACATTGGCCTTGGTAGCCACTTTCATACCTATATAACCGGCTACAGCACTACAAACTGCACCCAGTACAAATGCTAATGAAATAGACCAATGTGAATGTGGGTTACTGCTTGCCATCACACCCAATAATAAGGCTACAATAGCAACAAAATACGTCAGTATTTTCCATTCAGCTCTCAGAAAAGCCATCGCACCCTCAGCAATATATGTACTGATTTCTTTCATACGGTCATTACCCGCATCTTGCTTGGATACCCAATTAAACTTCAATAATGTGTAGAGGAGACCTACAACTCCCATCGCCGGAACGGCATAAAACAAGATTTTGTCCATAATACAGTGTGTCTGGTATGTTTATGTTAATTGAAAGTCTGCAAAAATAGGGGGAAAAGGCTAAAATCGGCTGCTAGACTATATACTGTTGAAATATATCGTTTAAGTGAAAACTTATTCCTCCAGTTCTGTACTGTCTGTTCTACCGGTAAAAGCAGATGAAAGTGCTTTAGCCTTGTAAATATTACGGTTATAACGATTCCCCAAAACAATAATAGTAGCAGAATCTTTAATGTATCGCGTGAATCCGGTATTATTACCAGTCCACCATCCATTATGCTAACCAATTTTTTCTGATGGGTATTTCATAAAACCCAACCCAAAACCAACCAAACTGTTCTTTTAAAGCAGCTGCTATATTGGCAAGGTTGGCTATCAGATCATTTTCCCCTTCAATTAAAGCCTTGATCTGTGGTATCAACGATTCATATTGTGTTTGTTTATCGCCTTGTATGATGCTTAAATCTTCTGCCATAATACAAAGATAAATCATCCGATTTACTTGTTACCATCGCTATTGTTGGTTGTCTACAGGTACTAGAAAAAAACATCACAAGCTACCCAGATGTGTATGCTTAAAACCATCACTATATTTCAAACCATAACCAAATACCCGATCAAAACAGCTGTGTGCAAATAATACATAACCCACGAGTTGAATATCAGTACGTACAAGTATATGCCCTGTTATCATTACAATAACAGCAGTTAATTTATGGTGACCAATATTATAAGTCAATGTGCCAATCTTATTATTGATAAGATATCCCACCATGCTTATATCAGGTGCAAAGAAAAACAGTAGCCATAGCCACCAACTGAACTCAAGTGGCTGGAGGTATAAAACAGCAATTGCTACAATCAATTGACCAATTTCTTCAAGTTGCAATAATATTTTCATGTCTGTATTTTCATCAAAATTCAAATTCCAGACACTTAAAAACGTTAACAATCGATAAGAAATCACTTTTACTGATGGATTCTGTTTCGAATCCTACTTAAACTTACCGGAGTGATACCCAGATAATTAGCAATCAAATGTTGAGGAATCCGTTCTAAAATTTTCTGTTTGTTGCTTTTTAATAGCTGAAGATATCTTTCTTCTGGAGTTAATAATAACAAGCCAGACATTCGCTCTTCTAGTCCCGAGGCTAAATATTCGGCGATCATTCTTCCAAAATGACTCCAATTCAAACTTTGCTGATAACAAGCTAGTATCCTCTCATAAGGAAACACAACCATTGTCGTGTCGGTTAAGCATTCAATGGTAAGTAGCCCGGGTTTGTTAGTGATACAACTGATATAGTCGCAGACAAAATGATTTTCGAAATAGAAATATGTCGTCTTTTCCTCTCCATCTTTAGTATAATAATGACGCATATTGCCATGTAAGATAAAACCGATCTCTTTGGCAACTTTTCCCTCTCTGGCAAAGAGACTATTCTTTCGTAGAGTCTTTTCCTGCAAGTATGGAAGCAGTAGATTCCACTCATCATCATTGAGCGGAATCAGTGCTTCAATTTTAGCTCTTAAAGATAGGTATGACTGATTCATTGATCAGGTATTTTTCATCGAATGTATTTGCCTATTATCGGTAACCTCTGAAACTCTTTCTTTTCTACTAACAGAATGAACCATGCATAAACTGCTATCAACAGAGTTCCAAAAGTAGTACTAAGCCATAGAGAGGAAATGAAATAAACAAACACTTTGTATATCAGGAAAAGTAGGGTTACAATTACAAGGTATGCGATTAGTTTCTTTGTGACATAAGGAATTGGATAGTGTTTTTGCCCAAGTTTATAACTAATGATCATCATAAATGCATAACAAACAAAATTGGCCCATGCACTACCGTTGTAACCAAATAAAGGTATCCACCAGATGTTCAAAACAATCGTGATGACGGCACCTATCAATGTGATCCAAGCGCCGGTAAGCGTTTTATTAGTGAGTTTGTACCAAACACTCAAGTTATAATAAATACCAAGAAAGACACTGCCCATTGCAAGAATAGGTACTATAGATAATCCTTCTTCATACAGCACTGCATTTTTACCTGCTCCAATGTATTTGATTAATGGAAGATTTACAACAATACCCAGCCAGATAAAAGAACAAACAATTACAAAAAATTTCATGACTCTTGCATAAGTACGTGGTGCATTTTCTTCTTTGGACTGATTAAAGAAAAATGGCTCTGCACCCATCCGGAATACCTGAATAAATATGGTGATGAGTACTGCTAGTTTATAGTTGGCGCCAAAAATACCCAGTTGTCTTAATTCCTCTTCTCTTGGAAGGTCTAATACACGTGTATATACTAGTCGACTGAGCATTTCGTTGATCATGCCTCCTAATCCAACAATAATCAAAGGATAAGAATATTGCATTACCTGTTTCCAAAGTTTCCAATTGATCGAAAAACGAAAACTCAGTAATTCTTTTGTAAGTAAGACCAAGGTAAGTATGCTGGCGATGATATTGGCAATGATATAATAACCAATATCGATCGTTGAATCATAAAAGAACAACCATGGATTGGATGGATCTTCTTTGTAAAGCTTTGGACAAATACCGATAAAAAATACCACCAATGCCACATTTACAACAATGCTAAATACTTTGATGAAAGCATAATAACGAGGTCTTCCTTCTTGTCTAAGTTTAGCAAAGGGGATTACAGAAAGTGTATCAAAAAATAAGATCCAGGCTATCCACTGAATATATTCCGGATGATCCGGAAAGTCGATAGCGGCAGCCAATGTATTTGTATTGAGTAAAAGAAAAGCTGTAAATAAAATAGTACTGACAAGGATGGAGCTCATCAGTGTATTAAAAATTATTGACTTATCATGATCCTGAACAAAACGGAAATAACTGGTCTCTAAACCATAGGTAAACAAAATATTCAAAAATGGAATGACCGCATACACTTGTGTAATACTGGCAGTGCTGGCAGGTTCATACAGCCAGAAAAGAATCAGACTCAATGCATACCCCAAAAAGCGGCTCGCAATGGTAGGTACCCCGTACCATAATGTTTGTCCTGCTAATTTTTTGATGCTGCTCATAAAGTGAGTAGTGAATAGTGAATAGTCAATAGTGAGTAAATGAAGGGTTTGAGCTAAAGTGGTACTGACTATTCACTACTCACTTCAACTGCAAAATACATGATTAATTATGAATATCTACCGGTGCAGTAGTACTAACACCTTTTCCCGGTGCTGCGAAATTCGGGTTTCGTAAAAAACTACTGTCTGTTAGAGTATGTAGAAAAGCGGTTAGCTGTCCGATCTCAAAATTCGAGAGTGGTAGTCTGTTTTGTAACAAAGGATCTGTTCTTGGATCAGGTACCATGTTCTTTCTGTAATGTTCCATAACAGTCATTACAGAAAAAAAACGACCATCATGCCCATAGGGAAAACTGCGCATTACATTTCTTAAACTCGGAACCTTAAACTTTAAAGAGTCAGATGGTTCATTTGTGATCTTCATTCTTCCAACATCTTTCAAAAATGGGTCAAGAGGCATACCGATATTACGATAGCTAAAATCAGTAAACATGGGCTCTGTGTGACAACTCACACATTTCTTTTTGAAGATTTTATAGCCCAGTTTCTCGGGTAGAATAAATGTATCTACTCCTCTCATGACCCTATCATATTTGCTATTACTACTTACAAGTGTCAATACAAATTGACTAATCGCCTTTGTTAATTTTTGTGTAGAGATTTTTTCATCCCCAAAAGCGGCTTTGAATAGCCTACGATATTCTTTCTCAGCTTGTAGTTTGGTGATCACATTTTGGAGACTTTCTGCCATCTCATTTTCAGCAGTAATGGGTGCTAGAGGTTGCAGATCTAAATGACTGATACCACCATCCCACATAAACTCTTTATGCCAAGCTAGATTGAAAAGTCCGGGTGCGTTGCGGGTGGTAAGTGAATTGTTATAGCCATGACTCAAGCTATGATCATACGTATTGAATCCCCCAAATTGTTGGTGACAAGTGCCACAAGAGATCGTTCCATCTTTACTTAAGCGAGTATCATAAAACAATTGTCTGCCCAATTCAATACCTTCCTTTGTTAGAGGGTTTGATTTGAAATCATATAATGGTTCAGGCCAGCCTTTTGGCACCAAAAATTTTACCGGAGTGGGTTTGAAATAGTTGCTTCCCGCTATCCAACTACAGCAAATGACACCAATGATGATAATAACTCCTATCGTTTTTTGATACTTCATGTTTATTTGGATAGAATAGAAAACATATACGCATAATTATTCGCAATGCGAACAGCCAAAGCTCCGGGACTATGACATATCGGTTCTTTTGAAATGCTTAACTCATTTGGTCCATCAAACCATTTTTTGGCATCAGCTACAATGGTAATACATTTGTCAATAACATAAAAAGGTAATGTAATTACGCGAGTTGTGTTGTTATTACCTCGGAAGCCTCCAATATGATACGTAAATTGTTTCCCTGCAATTTGAGAACTAGTAGCACTGCCTTCCAGTTTGGCCATGATATATCCGCTGTTCCAAGTCCAGAACATACCATGTAAAGGATCTAATTCCCCTGATTGTACACCTGATAGATTTCTTGTACTATCTACGCCTAATAAAAACTGAATAGACTGATACTTGCCAACAGGAATATTGAATTGAATCATACTTGAATTGCTATCAGCAGCGTCTATCAAATAATACTGAACAGGGAGTTTTACTTTTTTCCCTTGTTCATCTATTAATTGGATGTGGGAAATATAATATTTGAAACGATGGATGGTAAGTGTATCTCCATTCAACAGATAGGATTGCTCAGGTACCAGTATCTCATTTCCAAATTGGTTTTGAAAATGAAGTGTCATCTGTTGAGTCTTTTGCGACTGAACAGAAACTGCAAATAAGAGACAGAAAATAAGTAAGAATGATTTCACAGGTTACAAGTAATCGTTTTTATTGATCTTTTTTCTTTGTTGTTTATTTTGGGTATTCTTCTTTTTAGACTCAATTCTCTTCTCTTTCGATGCTTGGGTAGGTTGAGTGGCTTTCCTGATCTTTCTTTTGATGAGAGAAGTGGTGAGTAACCGCATCATTTTTTTGATCACTGCTTGTTTGTTCCCAAGTTGACTTCTCTCTGTTTGTGATTTTACCAATAAATAACCTTCGTCTGTAATTCTGTTTTGTAAACGATCTTTGATCAATTGCTTTTGTTCATCAGTAAATAAAACCGATGCCTGAATATCCCAACGACCTTCTACCATGGTCTCTATCTTGTTCACGTTTTGTCCGCCCTTGCCCCCACTACGGGC
>JACVCQ010000154.1 GCA_016741945.1 Chitinophagaceae bacterium | reverse complement strand
GGTCCGTTAAGTGCAAAGTTTGTAATAAGGGATCCTACGGTTGACTTTGAGGTACTGGAATGCGCTCGTGGTGGCTTATTGAAAGCCGGTTTAGCATTCCAAAACTGTAATGTCAGTATTGTGACCAATGTAACTGCCGATCACCTGGGATTGGGAGGTATTGATTCATTGGAACAAATGGCACGAGTAAAAGCCGTGATACCTGAAACCACTTTCAATCATGGTTTTGCGATTTTGAATGCAGATGATGATCTGGTGTACAATATGCACAAGGGACTCAGTTGTCATGTGGCTTATTTCAGCATGGATGAGATGAATCCGCGTATTCAGGAGCATTGTAATAAAGGCGGGTATGCAGTGGTCTTTGAAAATGGATATGTATCCATCCTCAAAGGCACTTGGAAGATCCGCGTGATTAAAGTGAGTGAGATCCCGATTACCTATGGCGGTAAAGCGGTGCATAATATTATGAATACCCTTCCGGCAGTTTTGGCTACCTATCTTTTTAAAGATATTAGTATAGAAGATATTCGAACCGCACTCGCCACATTTGTTCCGTCTCCTTCACAAACTCCGGGTAGACTGAACCTGTTTGAATTCAAGCATTTCAAGTTTCTGGTGGATTTTGCCCATAATCCTGCCGGATTGGAATTGCTTTGTGATTTTGTGGGGAAAATGGATGGTTCACCCAAAGTGGGTATTATCAGTGGTACCGGCGACCGGAGGGATGAAGATATCAGGGAACTGGGACGCATTTCCGGACGCAGTTTTGATGAGATCATTATCCGGCAGGATAAAAATCTGAGGGGTAGAACAGCGGAAGAAATTGTAAACCTGCTGGTAGAAGGCATCAATGATACCAAGGGGAAAGATATCCCTTTGACCATTATTTATAATGAAAAAGAGGCCATCATGCATGCCTATAACACTGCTAAACCCGGCTCTCTAATCACGATTATGTGTGATGTGGTAGCGGAAGCGTTGGATTTGATTAAAGCGCTGAAGGAGAAAGAAGATGGGGAATAAGGGTTGACAGTTGGTAGTTGACAGTTGACAGGAGGAAAAGAATTCCTTCTTTCTGTCAACTGTCAACTACCAACTGTCAACTATTTTAATCCTAAAATTTGGAGCCAAACATCTTCTCCCCTATTTTTGCACCCCATTCAGAAATGAATAGGTCGGATTGCCCGATAGTATAAGGGTAGTACAACTGATTTTGGTTCAGTATGTCTTGGTTCGAATCCAGGTCGGGCAACGTAAGTGGACAAATCGATTTTTTCATCGTTTTGTCCACTTTTTTTTTGCCGTAAACCCTTGCCAACATTGAATATTAGCTCTACTGCTTCATTCATTCGAGTGGTTCGAAAAATTTTCCCGTCAAAAGTCATTTTTTCAGGAAATATCGAACCAATCAAACGACGTTTTTTGGCTGTATCCAAGATTCTATAAGTCTCCGCGAGCCTTGAAAGGTTATCAACCGCTTTTTTGATCAATGGCTTGATATCAACCCTGTTTTTAGACAATTCAAACAGCTGACTTTCGATTCTGTCTATCTGATCTTCATACTTCTTTTTATACTCATGATAATCTTGCCGGGTTATTTCATCTGAAATAAATTTCTCTCTACCCTTGGAAATTTTTTCCTGCAGTTCTTCGACTTGTAATTTCAACTCCCGAAAACCATCCCCACTATTTGCCTCCTGTTTTTTATAAATAGAATGAATGACTTCAGCATATAGTTCCGACATTCCACGATGAGGGTTGAACTTTACCAGTTGTTGCAAGAAAAGTCGATTGGTATCTTCTGCCTTAAATCGAGCTTTACAAGGAGCAATACAATGGTAATAATAGTACCGTAGTTTTCTTCCCCTTGATGCACTACCGGTAAGTGGCTTTTGACAATTCGGACATAATAAATAACCTCGTAGCACTAAATCGGGATGACATGTATCAGAGGTCTTGAATTTTTTCTTCTTATTATTTAAATAATCCTGCACTTCATGAAACAAACTTTCAGAAATAATAGGCTCATGATTACCTTTTAAGATGGCATCGGGTTCGTCCTTATACGCTTTCAGAAAGATTTTACCGCAGTAAACCGGGTTGCGCAGAATATTCCAAAAATGATTCTTCCCACAAGGCAATCCTTTTTCTTTCACTTCCTTAAATAAATGTTCCACATAGATTTGACGTTGAGCAAGTGTTTCAAATGCCCACTTAATGATATCGGCATACGGCTGTTCGATTTCAATATATTTTTTACCGTCAGGAGCAGTACGATTAATATAACCAAGAGGTGCCCCGTTCATCCACCTTCCCTCCTTCACAGCCCTGCGCATACCGTACCGAACATTGAGCGAACGCCGATCGTTTTCAACCTCCGGAGCAGTGAGATAAATCCCTAACATGATTTTATTTTCTGGAATATCCAAATCCAAAGGCTGCTCAATGGCGCATGGCTCCACATTATATCTGCGAAGGGTCTTGATCATCTGAAAAGCATCCGCAGCATTGCGGCTAAAGCGATCCCATTTAGTAAACAATACAAGATCAACTAACTTTTTTCGACTCATAATTTCAGCTAGGAATTGTTTCCATGCAGGTCGATTAAAGGATTTAGCAGAATAATCTTCATAAATGACTTTACGAATAAGGATCTTTTTAAAGTCACAATATTTGCGCAATCGTTCTTCTTGATCACGTTGAGAATATCCCTTTTCAGCCTGCTCATCAGTGCTGACGCGGATATACAAATCGGCTTTCATTTGAATTAGTTTGAAAGGATAATGAAGCCAAATTAATCATGAAATCGAGGATGATTTCGGCTTCGGAAGCTGTTACAAATGTACCATTCTTTTTGAGGATTTCAACCACTTGATCTATGCTAATATCATGTTCAATTTCGCACTTTTTCATACACCACAATTAAAAAAGCCGGCACTCATGCACCGGCCTTAGTACTACAATTTCCTGAATTGAATTTCCGCTTTAACATGTTCATTCAATGCTGGTTGGTAGCGGATATAACCAAAAACTGACAACTCCTTAATATGCTTTAAATAAGTATCAATTGACCGAATGCGCGTCAGTTGTAACATTTCATACGTCGCCACATGAATCTGACTTGGACAATCCTGACACTGCCAAACATTAACCAAAGCCAGATAAACCACAATATGATTGGCACCAATTCTTGGATCAACAGACACTGTTTCAAAAAAATCTGCCAGATGCTGAAATACCACAATTATTTTTTAAGCAGATTTTTTTTAACGGAAGCTCTAGGTTTCTTTTTGAGTAAGAGGTTCCGCCCGCTATCGCGAGGTTCCGACTCAGTGGATCGCTCCGCCTGCTTTTTTCTGAGCTGCAGCTGCCTTTCCATCCAACGACTATTTAAAAATCGAATCGCTTCATTGAAGCTGATCAGATCCGCTTCATTAAAAAAATAAAACCGTTCGGAAATTTCCCACGCAGTTTTATGCTGAGGAAGAAATTGAATCAAAGAATCAAGTGCAGTCCCCTGCCAGTATTTATAACGAAGAATATCTGCTGCAATTCCCGCTTCCTGCAATGCTTCAACAATGGCGGCGGCCTCCTTGATAATAGAAATCTCCACCCGCTTCGCCAACTGGCGCCCCATTGCAATAGCCTCCCAATCCACCGCCGCCATCCGCCTATCAAGCTCTTCCAGCTCCGCCACCACTTCCACCCGCTTGCGCAAACAAGCCGTATAATATTTCAAAGAATATAAGTTTCTTTCATCCCGCTCCACCCGCACAGTAAAGACCGCCTGATCCTCTCCAACCATTATGGAATGAACAATATCAAACTGCGTGGGCGAAAAACAAATATGACATTGAAGCTGCGTGTCAACAGTCTCTGAAAATCCTAATGATACCAGACTGGTGGCAAGTGAATGGATATTGGATGGATGCATCTTTATTGTATTTTTTTACGGGGTCCACGTTTAGCGTTGCTCTTTTTTTCAATCAGGTTATTCGGTTCTCTTTTTTTCGCTAGCAAATCCTTTTTATTGTACCTACTTTGATTTTCCTCTACGGCAACTTCTTCTTCTTTTGCATATTTCAGTTCCACCTTCTGGGCAGGATAATCCAGTTTCTTTCCATCCATATCATACATATTCAAAGTCAAAGAAGGTGGGTTGGCTTCTATAAAAACTTTTTGTTCGTCTTTTTCATGAAGGAGTACCACCTGCGCCCTATTCCCCTTTTCCAGCGACTTCAGTACACTGTTGAGTTCCGGCCCATATTGCAAAAACTTAAAAGGCAATCGGTTCACCGCTTCCTTCAAATCAAAACCCAATCGATCACCATACTGATGCAGTTTCGGATAACCTGTTTTCAGATCAATATTGTCTTTATCAATTTTAATCCAGGTATTATATTCAGCACCTGTTTTAGCCGTTAGCGTTTTAAAAACAAAGCGATCATTGAGCAGATTACAGGCTTCTTTGAAAGTGATACTTTGACCACGGTTATTGACATAGAAAAACTGGGATGGCTTATTCTCATTGCTGGCCAGTGTTGCCACATAATTATTCAGAAAATAATTTTCCATGCCATTTTTCTCACCGTATTTAAAATTCAGAACGGCTTCCATCTTATTGCCAGCAAATTCAGTGCTGGCATTCAGACTAAATTCTGGTTTACCTTCTTTGATTTGTCTTTCGAGTTCAGTGTTTAGTCCTTCACCGAAACCTAAGAACAGCAGTTTATTGGAAAGCTGCTGTAATGTTTTTTGAATGTCCATGATAATGGTTGTTTTACTTTGTAATTCCTTTACAGGAAAAAATGATTGTTGTGGTTCTGCTGCAATGGCCACAGGGTCAAAAACAATACCTGGCACAATACCTTCAATATGCGTTTTGAATTGCTCGAGAGAAGTAAAACGCAATACATTCCAAGCATCGTAATCACCCACATTTCCGGAGGAAAAATCAGCAGCATCTTCCATGTTGTTAAAAAAGCGAATATCATCGGGATGTACAAACAGTAGTGTATTGTTATACGCAACATAATATTGCTTTTGATCAAAAGCCTGCTTTGCCATCTCCCATACTTCAGGAGAAATCAGATCAGGTACTTCCATTTTATAATATTTGTGCACGCACAAGTTGCCGATTATGAATCTTTAAATACAAATGCCTTCCATCATTTCGCTCCAGCACTTCAATCGCAAAATGCTTTTCATCAGGGATTGTGAATTTGTCAAGTACAATAACATGGACGCGCGCGCTTCTGGCTTTGATGGTACCGGTATCGCCCGATATATAATGAGGTCGCTGCAATAGTTCTTGGGTAGCAGTTCGCTTACTAATCTGATTGTCCCGGATATAGAATTGAAACTGATCAATATCAAATCCAATAGATGATCGATTGGTCAATTTGATTTTACAAAACAGTTTATCATTATGAATAAACAAACCCAACCATTTAAGAAATACCTGCTCTGCACTATACTTCAATCCCGCAATTCCACTCTTTGTTTTTTTAACCTGATCAATCATCGCCTTGAATGGGTGGTCAGTTTTTACAGAAAGACTGTCTCCAAAATGCCAGATCAAACGCTGTGGTGATACAGTAAATTCAAGGATCAGCGAATACAATTTTCCATCTGCAGTGATGATGGTCAAATTGGTTTCAGGAAATGAATCCTTAACCGCTTTTACCTTTACGATGTTGGCTGCTGCTTTTTGAACAATGAAATGATCACTGCCTCGGTCAATACTTTGTACATGAGCGGGAAAAATCAGACTCACCGTTTTTATAGAAGAAACAGCAATCTTTTCTTTAATCATGAAAGTTTGAGATTGAACCTGCGTCCACGATAAAGAAAATGCAAACAGCAATATCCATTTCACAGCTCCCTCCTTTTTTCATCCCTTAATAAAACCCGATATCCTGATTTAATGGTAACACGCACTTGCCTAGCTCTTCGACTAAAAATGTTTTTAGCCGTACCGATGCCTGCATTAGCAATTTGTGAAGAAAGTGTTTGACCGGCGCCCATACCGCCGAATGAGTGAACCGCCTGCTCCGCCGACTGCTTCAAGACTTCTCGCTCAATAGAACCTGGCATATAGATACCCTCGATGCCATCAACACCAAGAACAATCAATGAAACAGGAAATAATTTTCCTGACCAAGGAATAGAACGGATAACAATCTGCAACCGCTCCTGATCCATCGAAGCCAATCCAAAAAGAAAACTACCTGCCGGAATTTTCTCCTGCTGTATAAATACATCTTGTAATAATCGCAGTTTAACAACAGAACCTTCCTGCACCTGTTGTGCACCATGCACCAC
>JACVCQ010000153.1 GCA_016741945.1 Chitinophagaceae bacterium | reverse complement strand
GGGGGGGGGGGGGGGGGGGGGGGGGGGGGGGGGGGGGGGGGGGTGGGGGGGGCGGTGGGGGGGGCGGGGGGGGGGGGGGGGGGAGAAGACGCATTCCCAATTTTAGAAAAGCATAAATTTCATGCCAGTTATCCGTTTCCAATGCAATCACAGGTCTTAATGCTCGCTCTTGCTCAGGTGTTAAATCATGTAAGGGCGATTTCAACTAAATAGCTTTACAGCCTAGATTTTTAGCCAGCTGAATATCACTCCAGCGATCGCCAATCACAAAAGATCTGGTTAAATCAAACTGAGCTGTATTAAAAAAATGTTGCAGTAAAGCAGTACCTGGTTTACGTGTGGGTTGATTCTCGGAAGCGAAAGTTCTATCAATGATCATCTCATCAAAAACGAATCCTTCGCCTTCCAATGTTCGTAGCATAAGGTTATGGAAAGGGAAAAAAGTTTCTTCCGGATAACTATCTGTACCCAATCCATCTTGATTGGTCACCATCACTTTGTAATAATCAAATGATGAAGCAATCTGTGCCAAAGCACTTATACTTCCTTTTACAAAGGAAGTTTTCGAAATACTGTCAATCTGAAAATCAGTCGGTGGTTCTTGTAGTACCACACCATCTCTATCTATAAATAATACCGGTCTCATTGTTTATTTAATTTTTGTTCTGGCTGCTTTTACTTCTGCGATCGTTACAATAGAAGCTTTATTACCCCAACTATTCCTGATATAATTTAATACATCTGCAATTTGCGTATCTGTCAAATCAGGATTGGCAGACATATTATTATCATAATATTCACCATCAATCTCTACTCTCTCTGTCATTCCCTTGATAATGATACGCACCAATTTTAATTTATCATTTCCTTTCACGGTAGACGCTCCATCCAATGGCGGATTGAGTCTGGGACCCCCACTTCCATCCACTTGATGACAAGCCATACAACGTTGGAGATAAATAATTTTACCACGATCCATGGAAGCTTTGATAATAGGCTGTGATTGATTTGTAACAGGACTACTCACAAATGCCGAACTCAATACTACAATCAAACCCAAGAAATAAAAATATTTCATATGATTGATTATTTAGCGTTATATACAATTCTGTAAATAGTTCCTTTAACATCATCGGATACATAGAGTGATCCATCCGGCCCTTCAGTCAATCCACAAGGCCTGTGTTTGGCATCACGTGGATTCTTGACCACTTCAGTACCTGAAAATCCATTGGCAAAAACTTCCCATTGTCCGGAAGGTTTGCCATTTTCAAAAGGGATGAACACCACATAATATCCTTCCTGCGGTAAAGGTGAACGGTTCCATGATCCATGAAATGCAACAAAAGCACCATTCTTGTATTTAGCAGGGAATTGATCCCCTGTATAAAACAATAGCGCATTGGGTGCCATATGAGCAGGGAAAGCTACAATTGGGTCAATAGCTTTTTCTCCTCCTGCTTTCTTTCCATCACCACCATATTCGGGCGACAATACTTTCTTTTTCTGAAAATGATCATAATAAACATATGGCCATCCTGCATCATCACCTTTATTAATCTCATACATGGTCTCAGAAGGAAGTTCTGCACTCACAGTAGTGTCAAATAAGTTGGGATACAAGGTGTACAACATATCTCTTCCATGCATGGTCACATACAGCTTGTTTTGCTGTTGATTCCAATCAAGTCCTACAACATTTCTCAATCCCGTTGCATACCGCACACCATTGTGGTATCCTTGATCTGTCTGATCAACCTTAAATTGCCAGATACCTCCGGCTGAATCTAAAATGGGACAGGGATACATTCCTTTTGAACCTTTGGTACGATCTACTTCCTGACAAGAATTAGAAGGCGCGCCTATATTCACATAAATATTACCTGCATTATCTAATACAATGGACTTAGATGCATGTTGACGTTTATCCCACAAACCTTTTACAATTCTTTGTGGATTATCAGGGTTAGTCACTTTTCCATTTTCATTCAATTGATAACGAAAAACATCTTCATTTGATGAAGCATACAAATAATTATCTTTTATGGCGATACCTGTTCCAATATAATTACCAAAACTGGTTTCTACTTCCATCTTACCATCTTTATTTGCATCCGTGAGATAAATAATCCCTTTACCACCTACCAAGCGCTCTAACTTTACATAAATCCCACCCTGCTTGGTCGCAACAATATGTCTGGCTCTACCCAAATTATCTGCAGCAATCAAAGCTCCAAATCCTGAAGGCAATATAAGTCCTGCATTATCTGCATTGGCTACTACTTGATTAGTAATATTAACTTTTATAGAATCATTCGCATTTGATACAAATGATATGGAAGTAAGTAAGAAAATGAGAAACATTTTTTTCATATGATGCTGAATTTGAGATGAAAATACAAATGAAAACATAGAGTTGATTAGTTTGTTTGTGAAACATACCATTCCTGCATAGCATCTACCAATTGGGTATTTTCTTGTTCGGTACCGACTGTAATCCGTAAACAATTTTCACATAATTGAACATTACTTCGATCACGTAATACAATACCCTTGGTTAATAGAAACTCGTATACTTTTCTTGCATCTGCTATTTTTACCAATATAAAATTAGCATCAGAAGGATATACAGTTTCTACGCTGGGCATTGAGATAAAGACTTCTGTCAATGCCTCACGCATATCTACCAATAACTTGATCATATCATTCACCTGCCCTACTTCCTCTAAGGCTTTTAATACAAGTTCTTGTGTGGCTTGGTTAATATTGTAAGGGGGCTTTACCTTATTCATGACTTCAATAATTGCTTGTGAAGCGTAAGCCATACCCAATCTCAATCCCGCCAACCCCCAAGCCTTACTAAGCGTTTGTAAGACAACCAAATTGGGATACTCTTTTAATTCTTGTACAAACGATTTTTGTCGAGCAAAGTTGATATATGCTTCATCAATCACAACAATACCATTGAAGTTATTCAATACCATTTCAATATCGCTACGATTCAAAGAATTACCGGTTGGATTATTCGGTGAACAGAGCCAAATGATCTTAGTATTTGCATCGATCAAATTTTCCAGATGAACCAGATCCAATTGGAAATCCGGCAATAATGGCGCTTTACGAATGTCAACATCATTGATATGAGCGCTCACTTCATACATACCGTATGTAGGCGGACAAATGATCACATTGTCTTTTCCCGGCTCGCAAAAGCATCGAAATAATATATCAATACATTCATCGCTACCATTGCCTAGAAAAATATGTTCAGGCAGTATTCCTTTAATCGTGCTCAACTTTTGTTTGATGAGTTGCTGATGTGGATCCGGATATCGGTTATACCATTTCAGCAATGGCGATCCTAAACTATTTTCATTAGCATCCAAAAAAACTTTGGCTTCACCGCTAAACTCATCGCGTGCTGACGAATAGGGCGTTAACTTTTTAATATTTTCTCTGGTGAGTTGATCCAGGTTAAACATATTACTGAATTGTAATTGATAGAGAATTTATAAACGTATTGTTACTGCTTTTTTATGTGCATCCAATCCTTCGGCAGCGGCCATGGCTGTTACAGTAGGTGCAATGGCTATTAATCCCTCTTTAGTGAGTCGTTGATACGTGATTTTCTTTACAAACGAATCTAAACTCACACCACTATACGCTCTTGCAAAACCATTGGTGGGTAAAGTATGATTGGTTCCGCTGGCATAGTCTCCAACACTTTCCGGGGAATAATTACCTAAGAACACAGAACCTGCATTGGTAATTTTTTCAGCGATCCATTCATCTTGCTCGCAAGCGATGATCAAGTGCTCAGCAGCATATGCATTGACCAGCTCAATTGCGTCATCCATACTCTTGACAAAAATAGCTTTGCTGTTTTCCAAGGCTTACGCCGCCATCTCTTTTCGAGGTAACTGTTCTAGCTGTACTGAGAGCTCTTGTATAACTGCATCAATCAACCGACTATCTGTTGAAACCAATAATACTTGACTATCTGTACCATGTTCAGCCTGACTCAACAAATCTGCTGCAACAAAGGAAGGATCTGCACTGGCATCTGCAAGTACACAAACTTCACTAGGGCCAGCAGGCATATCAATAGCGGTGCCTTCTTGTTGTACCAATTGTTTGGCGCTGGTTACATATTGATTACCCGGACCAAATATTTTATACACTTTCGGAACTGTTTCGGTACCATAAGCCATAGCAGCTATAGCTTGAACACCTCCCATTTTAAAAATTGTATGCACCCCTGTTAAACTTGCTGCATACAAAATGGCAGGGTTTAAATTACCTTCTTTATCAGGCGGTGAACAAAGAATGACTTCTTTACATCCTGCAATCTGTGCAGGAATAGCGAGCATCAATATGGTAGAAAACAAGGGCGCTGTACCACCAGGAATGTATAACCCTACTTTGTCGATTCCCACCGACTTTCTCCAGCAGCGAACACCTTTCATGGTTTCTACCACTTCAATAGCAGCTTTTTGCTTCTCATGAAAAACACGAATATTATTGGCCGCTTGTTTAATCGCTCTTTTCAGATCGTCGGGTACTTGTTGTATAGCCGATTCAATTTCTTCATCCGTTACTACAAGTGATGATAATTGAACACCGTCAAACTGACGAGTGAATTGTAATACTGCTTTATCACCATCTTGTTTTACTACATCCAACACTCCTTTGACCTGCTGCTCCAATGTAGCAGTATCAATTACAGGTCGCTGAAGAATATGACCCCATGTACTTTTTTCAGGCAATTCAATTCTTTTCATACTTCTCTTTTTGCTATACAATCATTTTTTCAATCGGAACTACTAATATACCCTGTGCACCTGCTGCTTTTAATTGTTCAATGATATCCCAGAACTCATTTTCATTGAGTACACTATGAACACTACTCCATCCCGGATCAGCCAATGGTAATACGGTTGGACTCTTCATACCGGGTAATAAAGCAATGATTTCAGCCAGTTTATCATTTGGCGCATTGAGCAAAATGTACTTGTTGTTTTTTGCTTTTTTTACGGACTGAATACGGAATAACAAACGATTCAATAATTGTGTTTTGGCATCCTCTAATTCATTGTTACGGATTAATACTGCCTGCGATTGTAAAATGGTTTCAGCTTCTTTCAATCCATTCATAAAAAGCGTAGAGCCGCTGCTCACCAGATCACAAATAGCATCTGCCAATCCAATACCTGGTGCAATTTCAACACTACCGCTGATTTCATGTATTTCGGCGGCAACATTTTTGTCCTTTAGAAAGTTTTCTACAATCACGGGATAACTGGTAGCGAT
The DNA here is from genome assembly GCA_016741945.1 of Chitinophagaceae bacterium. GTDB lineage: Bacteria > Bacteroidota > Bacteroidia > Chitinophagales > Chitinophagaceae > Sediminibacterium. The sequence goes on along the minus strand of JACVCQ010000153.1, from coordinate 1,050 downwards.
CTTTTTGCCATTGAGAAAAGAGGCATCTGTATATTCTTCCCCTCTACGTACGGCCATGCTCAAACGGCATTTACCAAAACCCAGTTTCTCAACAACGGTAACTTTTTTTCTTTTTTCATATACGACATTCTCACCAACAAATCCGATATCAGCTACTGCATCTTCTACATATTGTGGGATATCATCATCTCTTAGAAAATAGACTTCTAAAGGAAAGTTAGTGGCTTCAGCTTTGAGTTTGTTTACCCCGTTACTAATATCGATACCACATTCTTTTAACAAACGAATGGAATCATCATGTAGACGACCACTTTTTTGAATTGCGAGCTTTAGTTTCATAGTATTCAATTAAAATAAAAAGGGCTTACCTCTTGGTAAGCCCTTCAATGTTTTATGTATGGCACAAAACACCAACAGCTTACCCTAGGGGTAAGAAATGGTGGTGATGGGTATGTGCAAATTGTTTCATGAGGTGCAAAAGTACAAGCATCTGTATTCCCATGCAAATTTTTTTCACCCGATCATCCATTAGAAAGGTATTCCTGCCCTATAATACCTAACTTACATGTCCCAAATTGCAAACTATGTTCAAATCAATGGTATTTGCCATATTGTCATTGACCTGCTTGTCAGCCATTTCGCAAAAAAGAAAATTGATTTGGAGTGATGAATTCAATAAAAATGGACTGCCCGATTCCACCAAATGGAGCTACGATGTTGGTGGCCATGGATGGGGAAATAATGAATGGCAATATTATACATCTCAACAACTGAAGAATGCAAGGGTTGAAAAAGGCATGTTGATAATAGAAGCCCATAAAGAACAAATAGGTGAAAACAGTTTTACTTCTGCCCGACTGGTTACCAAGGGAAAAGCTGATTGGAAATATGTTCGAATTGAAGTAAGAGCCAAACTACCAAAAGGGGTAGGTACCTGGCCTGCAATATGGATGTTAGGTACTACGCCAAAAATTTCATGGCCTGATGACGGAGAAATCGATATCATGGAACATGTAGGTTATAACCAAGGAACGATTCATGCTTCTATAC
>JACVCQ010000152.1 GCA_016741945.1 Chitinophagaceae bacterium | reverse complement strand
TTTTTTTATGTGGCCGTTATATTGGGGGATAGGTGTTTTTTGGTTGGTTCGACTTGTAAGTCGTGGTGGTAGAATTTTTCTTTGTATTTTACTACTACGGGTTGATGGATGACATGGTATTCGGTTGGAACAAAGTTGTACAAGGATTTTAGTTCATAAGGTTTGATGCCGATGCGTTCGTTTGGTTTTAAGTCTGCTAAATCTTTTGATTCATTAGGATAGATGACAAAGACATTTTCCGGTGCATCGGGGTCAGCAGGAAAATCCAGTTTATTGATCAAGTGATGTGATAGAAATTCATTGAGCCATTGAAGTCCTAGGTTGTTTTTTGCGATCAGTAAGTAACAGTGAGAATGATTGTTTCTGATGTCAACGCCGAGGACGGGTTTTATGTTTACCTCATGGAATTGTTTTACAAATTCCCAGTGGTCGTAGGTGGAGTTGATGTTGCATAATGTTAACGTTGTGATGCCATGTTCGATAGCCGCTGCTATAAGTTGGGCAGTTGAGAAAGTGCCGAAGCAGAAAGAATAATATGTCTTGGTATCTACATACATTGATTTTCAATCATTATGTCGGACAGAATTACTAATTTTTTTAGCAAATCTAAAGATGATTTTATATTATGCTGATAATCAACATGATACACTTTTGAATAATTTTAGTAAATTGGTTTTATGGAAGAAATTCCCTACAGACTTTACCCGCTTTTCGTTAAACGGAAAACTTGGGCTACGATATATCAATTCGCAAATGAGACGGATAAGATAGATCTATCTCTAAAACCAGCATGGTTTGAAGCGCTTGATTTTATGAAAGAGGAATTAGGAAAGGGTTTTTTTGATACAGTAGATTTATTTCACCCACTTGATCAACTTTTGGGTAGCGCTTCAGTAGAAGAAGTGAAATATTTGATTCGATGGGTAAACACATTAAGGTCTATTAAAGAAAACGATCAGGGGTATAGAGTGTTACAAAAAAAAATAATTTCCAAAAAGCAAAGCAGACCAGAAGGAATGCCCTTTATGGATATTGCATTGAATTTTGAGACTAATGGTTTTAGGACAGAATTTCTTCCGGAAAAAAATCAGGATGGTTTAAAAACCCCTGATGTCTTGTTGACGCATCTTAGAACAGGTGAGAAATGCTTTATTGAAGTTTCACAAATCAGGGATTCTGACGACCGAAAGGCAAAAACAAATCAATATTATCAGATACAAAATGTAATTACTTTCCATGGATATGATCTTCCGGTGGCTGGAGAATTGAAAAGTTTCATGAATGAAATCGAATTTGCACAAACAATCAAGGATATTAAAGAGTTGAAACAACTTTGTTGGGAGACCCAATCACTTGTAGCCTTAGAGAACGAAAATCTGGCAATCGCTTTTTCAACCAATGCTAGTTTTCCTGCTTTGGAACAATGGTGTAGTGAAAGAATTTAAAGCAGGGGATTAAATGGACTACCAATTGACTTTCAAGATATTCCCCGAATTATTGACAGGGGAAGAATAAAACTTAAGGCACAACAAATTCCTGAAACTGAATCCGGGTTGCTATATTTCCCTTCGCAGCCAATGTTCTTTATGGTGACAGATATTCAGCAATTTATTGATGCAGTATTACCAGCACTTACAAAAGAGAAACATATTTTTGGTGTGGTATTTTATACAGAAACAGTCATGAGTATAAAGGAGGACGTGTATATCGATAGTAAAGATTTTCTTTACTCGGTTTCAACGGATCCTAGAAACCATGTCCGAGAGACTCTATTTATTGAGAATCTCGCTTATACGGGAAATTTGTCAAGTGAGGCAAAGTATCATATCAGAAATGCAATTGTATAGTATTCAAGTTGTAGCAAAGTGTAATCTGTTGTCAAGCAATATTTTCTTGGCGGTGTTTCAAAGACTCTGTAGGTATTGAAAACAATTTTAGTATTTTGTATGAGGAAAATTTATCCATTACAAACTAGCTTATGTCCTATACGTCAGGTCAAAAAGATGATAGTCAATTCTTTAATGAAGCTGTTCATAATGAATTTGGGAATAATGATCTTGTTGAATGGTATTTAGCTGGCAATGCTGTTAGTTCAAAATTTATACACCATGTAATTCCAACAGGTTCTCGGTTGATTTTTCGTAATATTAAATTTGAGGGGGAGATCAATATCAACTCTAATATCTCTAAGATATTTCATGAAGTGCGGTTTGAAAAATGTCAATTCTTTCAAGATACTCATTTTGCAGGCTTTAAACTTCTAGAATTTGATGGATGCAGGTTTGAAGAAGCACATTCGCTATACATTAATGTCAATAAGGCAGCGTATACAAATTGTTATTTTGAGAAAGCTGCTACCATTACACCTCATTCTAACCTGCAACGTCTTTTTATTTCAGATTGCGAGTTTAATGAAAGGCTACACTTGAGAAATTGTTTTCTTGGGAAATGTACAATTCAAAGATGCCTTGGTAAGGTCGTTACATTTGAGGATGTTACGTTTGAAGGAATACTATCCATTAGTTCAATTCGGATAGATAAAATGCAGTTTCATAATATCAATACTCTACAAAATGTTCAAGTGGCCGGAAACGAGATTGGGGAATTGTCCATTATGGGAGGTAAACAGGCTTCAGTTTTCGCTATTGCTAAATCAGCCGGGGACAAACTGATTATTCATACAGAGGCTAACACCATGCTTACTTTCAGCTACTGTAGATTTAATCAAGTGTCCATTGGGCTATCAAAGATTAAGGAACTTTATATAACGGAAGGTGATTTTGGAGTATTTAGCATAGATGGACGTGTTCAAAAGGATAGTTATATATGTCTGTTGGAGACAAAGATTAAGGATTGTCAACTTTATCGTCTCAAGAATTCAGGTATCATGGAGTTTAATCATGTTCAATTCAATCATGATGTTGTGTTTGAGGCTTCGGATCTGGGTAGATCTGATTTCATCAATTGTTCATTGGATAAGGCGATCTGCTCCTTTACCAATAGTAAGTTTAGTGATATTTTTTTAGCAGAAACTGATTTCCCTCCAGTTATTTACAATAAAGGAAAAACTGATTACGTACAACAGCAACTTGCATTCGGACAGCTAAGAACTGTTTATGAGAAAATGGGTGATACTGCCAGAAGTCTTGAGTATCATTCCCGTGAACTGTATGCCCAATACAGGTTACTAAAGTGGAAGAGCAGTGTATTCCCATTCATAAATTTTACCAAGCTAAATCTGTGGATGAACCTTGCTTCAAATGATTTTGGCAGGAACTGGGCGAGGGCTATACTGGTTACAGTAGTATTTGTGGCTTTGCCTTTTTTCTATTTGCTGACAATATCTACTGAAAGCTATCACTTTGATTTTGGTATTTCATGGGACAAGGCACTTATCGGTTCTTTTCTTAAATTTCTAAATCCTATTCGTAATGTAGATGTGGAAAATATTTTTGAACCATTTGGTAAACAGATTGGTGTAACATGGCGTACTCACACAATTGATTTTGTAAGCCGGCTGTTGCTTGCTTATTGCTACTATCAGGTCATTCAAGCGTTTAGGCGATATGGAAGAAAATAAATCCTTATGATGAATTTGTCAATTATTCAAGAAGTCACAAGAGAGGTGCTTTCAAATACACCTTATAAACCGTTTTTATGCCTTCCTCTTTCTGCTTTATTGTATGCAGTTTTAAGAGATAGGTATAAAATTCAAGCCAATTTAGTAACTGGTGATTTAACATTCAATGATCAATATATTTTTAAACAGGATTTTACACTTCTTTCAGGTGATCACAGTTCATTCAAAACCTGGGCAGGGCATGCATGGGTTGAGGTCGAAGAATATATAATTGATTTGTCTTTTTTTCGTTCGCTTTATTCGGATCGGTTTGACATGCCTGCGAAAGATAGCTTAATAAGCATTTTCGGTCCTGGCCGAGGTGCTGTGATTATACCGGAGCCAGATTTTAAAGGGACAGGTCTATATTACTGGCGTAAAGAAATTTTAACAGATACCACAGTAAATGCAATTTTAAAAGGGGCTAGTGAACTCATGAAAGACCTGTAACAAATACTGATGTTTAATACAGAAATATAGGAAGATTAGCTATAAGTCGATATTCATAACATTACCCAATTCTGAATTGTTCCTGCTTTAATTAAAGTAATTCTTAGTCAAACTAAATAGATATACAAGAGCTCAGGTGAATTTGTATCAGAACCTCTACCAGTAAATTTGCACTTTCTTATTGTGAACATTTTCCTATTCGAAAAACATAGTTGAATGCACTCCTTTTAAAAGTTTTTTTAGATAATTATAAGAAGCATAATATTCTGTGTCATTGTATATATTCGTTTTCATATGTCTAAGTTCATCACCTACTGTTGGCCAATTGCCAAATCGTTCCAGAAAATAATCTACACCTACAGGGTGGTCTTTTTGATGGAGTTTTCCAAATTCATAACTCATATCTTTTTTGTATCTCCTTTTTTTTCCTTTGTAGGGTCCAGTTGATACAAATTTTATTTTTATTTCAGAAACAATTTCTGGAAGTGTACTGTGTATATCACACTCTTTTCCGAAAGACTTTATAGAATCAATTTTCTCGATTAGAGTTGCTTTTAATTCCTGTTTGAAGAGCTGAATGGCATACGCATATCTGGTATGCTCACTTCTTCGTTGGTAATATTCAAGTAATCTTTCTCTCTTATATGTATAATCGAATTCCGAAAATTTGTCAAAATAGGTAAATACATCCTCAATTAATAACTCAAACTTTATTCTTTTTGGTAGGGATTTTAAAATTCTTTTAAGCTCTTTTCGATGCTTGAAAAGTATAGTGATAATTTTTTTTAAGATGATGTCGAAATTCTTATTCAAATATTTTTCATGCCTATCAATAATCGAACTAATCGAAATAGATCTCCATGAGCCTTTAAATCCGTTAGATGCCTCATAAAGCACATAAGTGATTTCATGTGTGGGGTTGTCGTATCGGAATAATACTGATGAACTAAGGCTTTTATTTGTTTTGTCTCTTGATATAGGATGTCCTACTAGCTGGTTCCGTAGTTTTCTGTTTTCTTCTTTGAAATCACTATTTGATTTTGGTAATGCAAAAATAATCATCAATTCATCTATTAAATCCTGTTGTACATAGATGGCTTGTAAAAGTGCAATTGCGCTACTCAAATGTTCTTTCCTGTCGTCATCAAAAGTTGATTGTGAAATAATCGGAAAAGTGTCATCAAAATAACTTGCTATGTCGCCGAAATAATTGGTAGCTACTTCTTCTGAATAATTAATGTGTTTTCTACAAAAATCATAATCCAGAAAGCTGAAATTCCAGGCATCACGAATTTTGTCAAGTTTTTTTATTATTAATTCCATGATTTACTGTTATTAATCTAGGCTACATAAAGTTCAGATTGGCCTATATTCTTTGTAGCATAGAATTTTTTTGAGGTATTTCTACTTGTATTTATCTAAGTTAATAATCAAATGAAAGTGAAAAAAAATCTTTTAACTACCCTTTTTGGATTTTAATAGAGTCTTTATGAAGTAATCCATAATGTTTTATATGAGAAAAGTCATTCTAGTTGTCATTATGTTATCATCTTTAGTGGTAAGTACTACGGCACAGCAAGTAAAGTGGAAATTTAGTTCTGTCAAACAAACTAATGGGAAGTATTTATTATCGGTTACTGGAAAAATATCTCCAGAGTGGCATCTCTATTCTATGGCAAGTCCAGCTAATGGTCCAACTCCAATGAAGATTAAATTTAATAATCATCCATTGATTAAAATCGAAGGGGGTATCAAAGAAAAAGGGGATATGATCAGGCAATATGAAGAGGTTTTTGATATGACTGTTCTATATTTTGAGGATAGTGTTGAATACACTCAATTGGTGAGATGGACTGGTAGTCAATTAGTAAAAACAAATATTACAGGAACTATTGAATATATGCTTTGTACAAATAGTATGTGTTTGCCTCCAACAAAGGAAAAGTTTTCCATTGCATTACAATAGGTTGATAGTTTACTTCTTCGGTATTTGTTTATTTGAAATAGGAGGATGCCGGAGGTATAAGTATAATAAATCGCTTTCTGAATCCTTTTTATTATAAAATATAATGTAGAAGTAAACGTCATCAAAATACCCTACAAGAAGTTGAATCAAGTTTCAGCTATAATGATTAGGGAAGATGCCTGCAAAGTGGATTTACTATTTGATAAAGAAGTTGAAAGTGATTATTGTAGGGTTCGAGTCTGGTTTACAAAATTAAACCACAGCATTGAAGACAATCTTCGTAAGAAATTAAACGATAAAATTGATAAGTTTAAGTTCTCTATAAATGGAATTGGAAT
>JACVCQ010000151.1 GCA_016741945.1 Chitinophagaceae bacterium | reverse complement strand
TTTGCAGATCATGCTTTATTTGTAATGATTCATGAGTGTTCGCACAGATTGATTTTCAAGTCGCCGGTTGCCAACAGGTTATCCGGGATATTTGCCAATATTCCTTTGATCTTCCCCAGTTCAGTATCTTTTGAGCGTTATCATATCAAACACCATTCCTTTCAAGGTGTGCATGAGTTAGACGGAGATTTGCCCAATCATTGGGAAGCCAAACTCATCAATCACTATTTTATAGGTAAAGTGATCTGGTTATTGTTTTATCCATTCTTTCAATTGTTCAGAATATCCAGGTTGAAAGAAATCAAACCTTTTGATGGATGGATTGCTTTGAATTGGTTGGTACAGATTCTTTTTGTTGGAGGAATCACTTTTTTATGGGGACCCAAAGCATTGGTGTTTCTGATACTCAGTTTTTTCTTTTCAGTAGGGCTGCATCCATTGGGTGCCAGATGGATTCAAGAACACTATTTAACCCATGGTGAGCAGGAAACCTATAGTTATTATGGCGTATTCAATCATGTAGCTTTTAATGTAGGGTATCATAATGAACATCATGATTTTCCTTCTATTCCCTGGAATCGTTTACCGGCCATAAGAGCAACCGCTCCGGGATTTTATAATTCATTAGCCTATCATACATCTTGGACAAAACTCTTCTTCCGTTTTCTGTTTGATAAAGAAATCAGTTTGTATTCGAGGATTGTTCGCAAAAATAGAGGTGCAGTGCCACTATGCGACCAGTCAACACCCGATATCGCCACTCAGCAGGTATAAGAGCCGAATTAACAACTAATTGACAGTTTTATTTTTCTATGAAAATAAAACGCTGTACTTTTGCACCCTGAAAATGAGCAGGTAATAACATCTCGCGGGTTTGCTTTGAATACTGCACCAACGATTGACTACATTTCCCCCTGATTCTGCTCAACTGATTTTTATTGTAAAAGAATAAAAAAGAAATATTATGAAGAGTAATGTGATGCCTTCTATTGTACAATTAGAAGCAGAAGAACTGAAAGAACTGGTAAGAGAGGTTAAAGAAACTGTAGCTGTTGATGTTATCAACACCAAAAAAGCAATTAAAAATGCTCCCTTTGGAGCTATTGACCTCTGGAAAGTACGCAGGAAGGTAAAAACTGCACGTGCTTCTTTCCATTGGGAGTACTAATCTCTTAGAAAATTCATTTCATAAAGTCCTTGTGGTTCACAGGGACTTTTTTTATTTCTCAAAAGGTGCTACCTTAATATTAGAAAATGGTATCTATGAAAACTTTCGGCACTTTGCTCTTTGCATTCGCATGTTTATTGCTCTCCGCACAATCTCCCTCATCGAAGGTTACATTGAATGCTTCATCTGTTGTTAAAGACTCTTCGGGGATGATTTATCCTTTTGCTATTTGGCAAAAGCTCTTACAAACAGGTGAATATAGTGTTCGTATGATGGATCCTAATGCAAATCCAATTGAGTTTCTTTTATTCAGATTGAATGAAAATGAAAAGGCAGCACGTGATTCCAAAGCGCCTAAGCCGCAAGAAAGTAGATTTTTCAGAACAGGAAATGCCATCTCTAGTGCAAAATTGGTAACAATGGATGGTAAAAAATATGTGCTAAAAGACTTAAAAGGGAAAGTAGTAGTCTTAAATTTTTGGTTTATCAATTGTCCGCCTTGTCGGATGGAGATACCTCATTTGAATACGATGGTTGAATTTTATAAAGACAGAGAAGATGTTATTTTCCTCGCAGTGGCTTTGGATCAATCTTATGAGCTCAAAGAATTTTTGAAGGATATGCCTTTTCAGTACGGTATTGTTGATGGGGGTTCTTATGTGGCATCCCAATATGGGATCAATTTATTCCCAACACATGTTGTGCTTGATAAAGAAGGTAAAGTAGCATTTCATACCTCTGGATATGGTACTGGAACAGTACCTTGGTTGAAGAAAGCGATCAATGAAGCATTACAACCTAAGGTTTTATAGTACTACTTACTATCGATCCAAATAAAATCATCACTTTTAGGTATGGTATTGAATATCGCTCTGAAAGCATCAGGTGGTACGGAGAGTTTGCGCTTCTGAGTATCCAACCATGCACCGTCAATTTGTAAGACTGCGCAAAGTGTGTCTTTATTTTTCCAGATCTCATGTTTCATGGTCCAGCGGCTCATATCATGTGTTGACTTACAGATGTGTAAACTAAGTTCAATGCTATCATGAAAACTGATTTCTCGCTTGAAAACGCATTCTTCGCGGAATAGAATTGGGCCAATATGATATTGTTGTAAAAGAGAAGGAGTGATACCATGCTCAGTCATAAAACTCATGCGTACAAAAGCCTCACAGTCATAATAAACTGAATGACGTAAATGAAAATTAGGGTCTAAGTCGCTCCATCTCACTTCTACTTTTTTTGTATAAACGGCAGACATAATATAGGGTATTTTAAAAAAAATAGCTAGGTTAGAATAATAAAACAAATGTATGCGGGAAACAGATAGAATCGCTGCTTTATTTCGAGCTTTTTATGAAGGAGAGTGTTGGATTGGGTTGAATTTCAAAGGAGTAATACAAGGTATTACTGCTGAAATGGCCGCACATAAAACATGTCCGGAAGCGAATTCAATCTGTCAATTAGTGAATCATTTAATTTATTGGCGAAAGACTGTAATCATTCGTTTACAAGGTGTATTAGGTCATCCGCCTATGAATGATTTTTATCAACCCAATCAGTTGGATGCTACTTCATGGAATGAAATATTAATACATTTTGAAGAAATACAGGAAGTATTGCTTCAGGCAATTACTGATTTTGATGAGCGTGGGCTAGACAAAGCTTCTCCTATGAAAGGGCAAAGTTATTATCAACTAATAACAGGTTGCTTACAGCATGATGCGTATCATATGGGTCAAATTGTGCTACTTAAAAAACAATGGGCTTAATTACCATAAAGGTTTACCCTGGTAAAAGTCAAGAATTTTTGTTCTTATTAAGTAATCGTATTTAGCAGCAATAAAATTTGCATTAGCTCTGTCAACATTATTTTTAGCAAGCATATATTCAACAACTGTATTTACCCCTGCATTAAAGCGTACTTCTGTAGCTTTGAATGAAACCGTAAAGTCAGTCACCTGTCTATTCAACGTTTCATATCTTTCGAGGGCGGTTTTCATATTAAGATATGCCTGATCAATAGTCTGCTGCAATTGTGTTTTAACTGTCAGTACCTCAAAATCAGCTCTCTTTTGTGTAATCTCAGCTTGCTTAATACGTGTTTTTACCAATAAGCGATTCATAATCGGAATTTGCAGGTTGATGCTTATAGAAGAATTGAAATTATTCTTCCACTGATCTCCATAATCAATTTTTTCACTCACATAGCGATCACGCGGTGCCATTACATTGATCTTATTATTGTTGATGGTTACATACTGATTAGTGCTTACGTCACTGGTACCAATATATAATTGTCTGCTGGCTATGCTGGAATAATTTGTGCCAATACCACCATTCAAACTAAGTACAGGTAATTTTAGTGCTTTTGCACTATAAAGAGATTTTTTAGCACTTTCATTTCTGAATTCTGCTGCCTTCACCAATGCAAGATTCTGAACGGAGCTTTGATATATTGAGGTAGCCTCAGATTCATAAAGTACTGGAGAGATGGGTGAGGAGATCGTTGCATATGTAGTTTGGCTATTATAGGGCATATTGATTAATTGGGAGAGGTTGATTTTAGCTGATTCGAGATTGTTTTTTAGAGTCAAGACAATCAGTTCATCATTACTAAGCTGGCCTTTCATATCATAATAAGTAGCAGGAGCTATGGCGCCACTATTATGTAAAATTTGTAATCTATCTGTTTGTGTTTTTGTAACCAATACCTGATTTTCAGCGGCTTTTAATTGTTCAAGATTGCTCAATATTTGCAGATAAGCAAGTATGATATTAATCGTTACATTATCTTTTTGTTGTTGCCAAGTCAATTCACTGGCTTTTGTGTTGAACTCATTTTGCCGAATATTATTTTTGATAAATCCACCATTCCATAATGTGAGATTTGTATTGATATTATAGCCTGCTTGTGTAATTTCACTATTAACATAACTATTCGTGAAAGGATCAATACTTCTTCCTTGATTAATACCATGAATAATATTTCCATTCAATGAAGGTAGTTTGGCTGCTTTAGCCTGTGCCAGATCTGCTTTATCTATTTCAAACTGATAAGCGGCCTGTCTTACTTGTAGGTTATAGGCAATTCCTTTTTCAATACACTCTTTTAATGTGAGTTGTATAGTATTCGTTTGCGCAGATACTTGTTGTATACTGAAAAGTGAAATGAAAAGAATGGTTTTAGTAAATAATCTACAAGAAATCTTTTTCAGCATAAGTTCAATTTTTTAATTCTTCTGGCTAATACATCAATATTTTTTTCTATAAGCCCTTGACTTAACATTATAGATTGACAAATAATATCTTATTCAGTTCTAAGACTTTTTATAGGGTTTGCTGTAGCTGTTGCAAATGCATTCAAGCTTACAGTTATCATACATATCAGTAAAGTGATAATACCAGTAATAATAAATAGGCCTAAACCGATATTAATTCTATAGCTAAAGTTTGTCAACCAGTCATTCATGGCCCACCAAGCTATTGGGATAGCCACTACAAATGAAATGCTAACCAGTAGTAAGAATTCTTTAGACATCAGTGCTAAGAGGTTTGTAATAGATGCACCCATTACTTTTCTGATACCAATTTCTTTACTACGTCTTTCAATAGAGAATGATACAAGTCCGAATAAGCCTAGGCAACATACAAAAATGGCAAGTCCAGCAAAAATGAATCCAAGACTTTCTATTAGTTGTTCATTAGCAAATTTGTTCTGAAACTCTGTATCGGCAAAGCGATATTCAAATGGAAATCTTGGATTATACTTTTTACTAAGTGCTTCAATATTCGAAAGTGCTTTTTGGAGTTGAGTCCCCTCTTTCAGTCTGATGTTGATTTGTCCAAGCCTATCATTACTGTAAGTAAACATCAACGGTGTAGCTGCACTGTAAGGTGACTCCATAATCATATTATCAACCACTCCTACAATTCTTCTATCTCTACCAGCCCAATTGATTGTATTGCCGACTGGATTTTTAATGCCCATAACTCTTATTGCTTCCTTATTGAAAAGTACACAATTGGTATCGCCTGGTTGAAAGTCTCGTCCTTCCAGAATTCGAGCTTTCATAATATCAATAAATCCTTCATCAGTTCCTAAAAAGCCGATAATTAAATTGGGGTCAGCAGGTGCTCCTGTCCATCTTACGCCGGATGTGAATCCGAAAATTGAACTAATTGGTGCAGTTGTTCTATTGACAGATTCTACGAAACCGGTTTGCAGTAAACTGTTTTTATAAACAATGTAGTTATTATCTAAATCTTCTGATGAATTAGTCATAATCAGATTATCTGTACTATATCCCAAATCTCGACTCTGTACGAATTTTATTTGTTGATAAATAACAAGCGTTGCTGAAATCAAAACAATTGAAACGGTAAATTGAGCCGTAACTAATATTTTTCTAGGCAGTAATGCGTTTTTACCTGGGGTGAATACACCTTTCAAAACCTTGATGGGTTTCATAGAAGATAGATAAAAAGCAGGATAACTACCGGCTATAATACCTGTAAACAAAATAATAGCAGCAGCACTCAACCAGAGATTCATATTTCCAAAAGGAATTGAAATCTCCTGATCTAATAGATTGTTAAATGAAGGTAAGCAGAGATAAACAGTTAATGCAGCAAACAAAAATGCAAGTGTAGACATGATCATTGATTCTGCAATAAATTGAATTAGTAACTGTGATTTGTCTGATCCCAATGTTTTTCTGATGCCCACTTCGCGGGCTCTTTTTTCTGATCTAGCCGTAGAAAGATTCATGAAGTTCACACAGGCAATCAATAATATAATCACTGCGATCCATGTAAATAGATTTACATATTGTATTCTTCCTCCTGTATTTTTCCCATCTCGAAATTCTCCATAAAGTCTCCATTTACTCATTGGATGCATGATAATATTACCACGGGTATTGGGGTTTTCAGATCCGGTATTGTCTTTAATCAATTGAATCATTTTCTTTTCCAATTGTGGAATAACTACTCCATCTTTCACTTTGAAATAGACACGATTGTTACAATTCACCCAGTCAGTCATAGCATTTTGTATCCAGTCGGCAGACATATTAAAGGGAATAATGGCATCGAATTGTAGTGTTGATGCTGCTGGCACGTCTTTGATAACCGCAGTGACTACCCTCGCTCGATTGTTATTTTGTGTAATGTTTTTTCCAAGAACATTTTTAGAGTCGAATAAGGCCATGGC
>JACVCQ010000150.1 GCA_016741945.1 Chitinophagaceae bacterium | reverse complement strand
TTTTTCCTGGGTAAGGAAAAAATTGTACCGGTTTCCAGTTGAAAATGAAAGGATTTTGATAAAGCCTCACCATGGACTTTAATCAGCTTTCCCTCTTCAGCTAACTCCTGAAGATCTCTCCTGACGGTATCTTCTGAAACATCCAGTTGTACACTCAAATCAGATGACAATACCTTATTATGGATATTGATTTGCTGTATGATATACGCTTGTCGTTCTTTCTTAAGCATAGATAAAAATAAGGAAATGCTTCAATTCCAAACTTCCATTGCCTCAAAATTGTATTTTCGTCCCGAAAGACGAGAGAAGTGAGAGGTGAAAAGTGAAAAGTGAAACGACGCCATGGACTATTGTCTATGATCTATTAACGTTTCACTTTTCACCTTTCACGTTTGACTTTTCACTTTTGACTTTTCACCACCATGATCTCCCAAAACACCATACAACAAATCTTCAACCGTGTCGATATCATTGATATTGTGGGGGAATTTGTGAAACTGAAAAAAAGGGGAACCAACTACATTGGTAATTGTCCCTTTCACAATGAAAAAACACCTTCGTTTACCGTTTCCCCTACCAAAGAAATTTATAAATGTTTTGGTTGTGGCAAAAGCGGTCGTGCTATTGACTTTGTGATGGAGCATGAGAAATACAGCTATCCGGAAGCATTACGATGGCTGGCTGCTCGCTACAATATTGAAATCGAAGAAACGGAAACCAGTCCCGAAATTAAACTACAGCAACTCACGTCTGAAAGTCTGTATGCAATCAATAATTTTGCTCAAAAATTTTTCACCCAACAATTATTCGATACTGATGAAGGTAACATGATTGCACTCAGTTACCTCAAAGAGCGTGGTTTTCGGGAAGATATCCTTCACAAATTCCAAATAGGTTATAACCCTGATCATAGAGATGGTCTCACCAAAGCATTATTAGAGCACCAGTTCAATCGTGAATTACTCCCAAAAAGCGGATTGAGCGCTGTTAGAAATAATGAGGAACTGGTAGATAACTACCGCAATCGTATCATATTTCCTATTCATGGTAATACGGGCAAAATCATTGGCTTTGGAGCTCGAGTGATTGGCAAAAGTGATCGTGGACCAAAATACATCAATACCCCGGAGAATGAAATCTATGTCAAAAGTAGAATCTTATATGGACTCTATCAGGCAAGAATGGCCATCGATAAAGCGAAAGAATGCTTATTGGTAGAAGGATACACGGATGTGGTGAGTTTGCACCAGGCTGGTATTGAAAATGTAGTGGCGAGTGGCGGCACTTCTCTAACGACTGACCAAATTAGACTGATTAAAAAGTATACTGATAACCTTACCATCATTTACGATGGTGATAACGCCGGCGTAAAAGCAGCTTTGCGTGGTTTGGACATGGCTTTAGAAGAAGGACTAAATGTGCGACTCGTTTTGATTCCTGATAATGAAGACCCGGATAGTTATGTACATAAGGTAGGTGTAACAGCTTTCAATGATTTTGTTGCAAAGTCAAAAAAAGACTTCATCATTTTCCAGTTGGAAGTGATGCTGAAAGAAGCCGGCACCGATGTTAGTAAGAAAAGTGCAGTGGTTAATCAGGTTGCAGAAACCTTAAGTAAGATTAATAAGGCAGAAGATTTTACAAAACAACAAGATTATATCCGCCAATGTTCCGATTTATTGAAAATTGATGAGGCTGGTCTCACCAATCTTGTCAATAAATACAAGCGTGATAAGATTACTAAAGAAGAAAAGAAAGGAATTGCTCAAGAAGAATTCAACCAGCAACTCAAACAAGCCGAGCAACCGGAAGATGTACTCGATGATACCAGTCGACTATTGATTTTGGATGAGGCACATGAGCGGAATATTCTTAGGGTATTACTCGAATATGGCTTACGCACATGGGATGAAACCAATAATGTAGCAGATTATATTTTTTCAGAGTTAGCGCATTTTCATTTCGAAACACCCCTTCTTGAAAAAGTATTTGAAGAATACAAAGATGCTTATCATAAAGGACTAGAACCCACAACCAAATCCATGCTGTATCATGATGACGAGAATATCAGAAATCTCATCATCAGTATTTCAGTAACCCCTTTTGAATTGAGTCAAAAATGGGACGAAGTATTAGAAGGTATGAATATTGTGAACCGTGATACCAGCAGACAGGATGTGATCATGAGTATTCACTTTTATAAGCTAAGAAGAATCAAAAAAATGATTGAAGAGAATCAGCGTGATATAGAGCACGCTTCGATGGATGACTTTAAGAAATTACTCGAAATACATAAACACCTAAAAGATATTGAAAAGGGAATCACAGACCAACTTGGCACTGTGATTATTAAATAAGTATTCATTAAAAAAGCAGCAAGAAAGCTGTGCCTTTGCCTTCTACAGATTGTACTGAGATATTTCCTTTGTGTAACATCATAATCTGTTTACATAAACTCAACCCAATACCACTTCCATTCTTTTTGGTACTGAAAAAAGGAATAAAAATATTATTCATCACTTCTTCACTCATTCCAGATCCATTATCTGCAACCTTGATAAAAGCTTTTTTATTGCTCGACTGATAAGCAGAGAGTACAATACGCGGTGCAACAGTTTCTTTAACAGCATCCATTGAGTTGATAATAAGGTTAATTAAAACTTGTTCAATTAGATTATTGTCAAGTTCAATAACTAGATCTGGTTCTTTTAAGACAATATCTAATTCAATATTTTTTTGAGAAAGCGTTGGTGCCATCAGTTGGTGCATATTTTCAAATATATCTCTTACATATACAGGCTTTACTGTTGGCTGAGTAATCTTATTTAGGTTTCTATACACTTCTGCAAACTTGAGCAGTCCCTCACTTCTTTTCTTAATAGTATTGATTACTACTTCTAAATCCTCTACTACACCATTACTGTTATCAAGTAGTACAACTGAAGACTGTAATCTATTTTTCAGTGTATCTGCTAAAGATGAAATAGGTGCAACAGAATTCATGATTTCATGTGTCATTACACTTAATAATCGTTGCCATGCTTTCGATTCTGTTTGATCTAATGCCTCATTTATATTTTGAAATGCAATCAATTTGAAGGTTTTATTATCTGTTTGAAAAGCAGTAGCAGATAGTAAAATTTTAAAAGTATTTTTCTCTTGTTGTATAGCAACAACTCTTCCACTTCCCTGCTTGATCTCAATAATCTGCTGATATAGCTGTATATCTCTTTTTTCGAGAGAATGAATGTTTTTGAGATAAGGAATCAATAGCATTTTTTTCAGTGACTCATTCATCCATACCACTTCACCCGATTTGATGTTGTAAGAGAGAATTCCAGTATCTACCAATGCTAGAATTTTCTGCAAGTATTGAAACTGAGTTTCTTTTTCTTTCGTAATGAGCTTAAAAGTTAAATTGATATCATTAAACACCTTTCGTAAAGGTTTTAGTTCATGGGGTGCCTTTTGAACATTATAATTTCTGGAAAAATCATGGTATTTAATAGATTCTACAAACTCATACACTTCATCTTCCGCCTTTTTATAAAACTTGTAAAAAATAATAACTTGGTATATAATAACAGGCGATAAAAGGAATAGGTATAAATACAATGTCTGTACGAGCAGAAAAGAAGCTACACAAAGTGTCAAGAATAATAAAATAACCCTTGCTACTATGTTCCATTGAAATGATTTCTTTTCCATGCCTCTATGCCGAGTCTGATTTATAGTTCGTATTTACTTAACCTCCTATATAAGGCCGTTCTTGTTAATCCCAATTCTTTTGCGGCTCTACTGATATTACCATTATGTTTATCAATCACTCGCATAATAGTATTTTTTTCAATCGTACTTAACTTATGATCTGTTTGCTCTTCTTGTTGAGTCAATTGTGACTCTAATGGAGAAAACAATAAATCCTTAGCTTCTATTTTTTCTGAATCAGCCATAATGATAGCTCTTTCAATTGTATACTGAAGCTCCCGTACATTTCCGGGGAAAAGATACTGCTGTAATTTTTCAATAGCAGATATATCAAAACGAATGTTGGGTTTAAGATATTTCTCAGCATACATGCTTGCAAAATGTTCAGCCAGTAATGGGATATCTTCTTTACGCTTACGCAAAGGTGGTACTACAATCTCAACGGTATTGATCCGGTAAATCAGATCTTTTCTGAACCTCTTTTCATTCGCTAGTTCTATTAATGGTAGATTAGTTGCACAAACCAACCTAATATCTAATGGTACCGATTCATTAGCACCTAGTTTCGTCACTTGCCGATTCTGCAATACACTTAAGAGTTTAGCTTGCTGCTGTAAACTAATATTACCGATTTCATCAAGAAACAATGTTCCACCATTTGCTGCTTCAAATCTTCCTGTTCTATCGTCCCGTGCATCTGTAAAAGCTCCTTTTTTATGTCCAAAAAGTTCACTCTCAAATAAACTTTCTGTCAATGCACCTACATCTACTTTAACATATGGACCTGCTTTTCTTGGAGACTCTTCATGTATAGCTGCTGCTATTAGGTCTTTACCGGTTCCATTTTCTCCCAGAATTAGGATATTAGCATCAGTAGGAGCAATCTTAGATATTTTATAAAAAATCTCTAGCATCACTTCACTTTTGCCTATTAGCTTAGTTTTGATATTGCTCATTTGTCCAGAAACAGCAGCTGCCTTTTTACCCTTTCCCGCTATTACTGTTTCCAGTGTTAGCAGTAATTTTTCATTATGCCAAGGTTTCACAACAAAATCTGCTGCGCCTTTCTTGAGTGAACGAACAGCTAAATCGATATCGCCATAAGCAGTAATCATGATTACTGCTGTTGCGGGTTGTATTTCCTTTACACGTTTTAACCAATACATCCCCTCATTACCAGTATTGATAGAAGCATTGAAATTCATATCCAACAATACCAAATCATATGCATTTCGAGCTAATAGAGAAGGTATTTGTTCCGGATTTTTTTCTATTGTCACTTCTTTGACTTCTGTCCGCAACAACAACCGAACAGCAGTGAGTACATCTGTATCATCGTCTACTACTAATATCCTTGACTGTTTTAGATTCATGAAAAGTATTGTTTATCGGTTCTTCCGTGCCATAAATATACCAGAACAATAAGACTCTGAAACATAAGCCTTTGTAATTCAAGTTTGTTGATACACTATATCAAAATCGGACAGTTTTTGTATCAAAATCGAACAGTTGTGCATGGCTTAAAACTTATAACGTATTGATTTACAATTCGTGAAAAAACTGGCACTTTCCTTATAGCTATTTATGTAACACAAGAATATGAAAATAACAGGATCAGATAAGGCCAAAAAAACAGGTATCCTACTCATGACGATAACCATAAGTATGGTCTTAATGGCATATATGTGCAGTAGCCATGAAAACAAGAAAAAAAGTGATTTTTCACCACTATTCCAGATACAACTCATATAAAATATTAAACCAACAAACGTGGACAGAGTTATTCAGAAAAGAAAATGGAATTCAAAAAAAGTATTAACCATGCTAGGTATGGGTACGTTACTACTACTCATTGGTGCCAGTTATTATTACACTTCCGGGAAACCAAAACTTAGTATTGAAAGAGAAAGATTGAGTATCAATGAAGTAACTAAAGGTACTTTTAAAGAGTTTATACCAGTAAATGGTGTGGTACTACCGCTTACCACAATTTATCTAGATGCTCAAGAAGGTGGAAGAGTAGAAGAGAAATATGCTGAAGATGGCGCTATAATGAAAAAAGGACAGCCTATCATGCGATTATCTAATACAGATTTAGCAGTAAGTCTTGTAACCCAAGAGACCCAAGTATTCAATCTATTAACGCAAATGCAGATTGCCCGAAACGCCGCTGAGCAAAATACAGTAACCCGATTAAATCAAATGACAGATGTTGACAATTTACTCAAAGAAGCCAAAAGGATTTACGAATTGAATAAACACTTGTATGAACAAAAAGCCATAGGTGCTCAAGAATTCAAACAATCAGAAAATAATTATTTGTATCAGCTTGAAAAAAAGAAACTGGCTGATCAAATCTTAAAACAAGATTCTGTATCCACCAAACAAAGTCTTCAGCAGGCCAAACAACTTTTCGATGGTTCCAGCAATGCTTTACAGCTTACTAGAAAAAAAGTGGGCGACTTGATTGTACGATCTCCGATAGACGGACAACTCACTTCTATGGATGCTGAAATAGGTCAAAATAAAAATAAAGGAGAAAGATTAGGCCAAATAGATTTGTTAAATGGATACAAAATACGTGTTGATGTTGATGAACATTACATATCAAGGGTTTTTATCGGTCTCACCGGTGAATTCAGCTTTGCCAACAAACAATACAAGTTAAAAATTACAAAAGTATACTCACAAGTGACGGGAGGTCGTTTTCAGGT
>JACVCQ010000149.1 GCA_016741945.1 Chitinophagaceae bacterium | reverse complement strand
GTAAAGCTTGTTATCCAAAGGGCAAACAGTACAAAAAGCGAAGCCATATACCTGATATGACCATTTCGCAGTAAGCTGGTGTAGGTTTTCATGATTGAAAGATAAACAAAGCAATCTGTAGATGAAAGCACACTTCTTTTTTTGGGATGAATGGATCAACAACGGTTGATTTACCTTGTAGGTTTACAACAACACTTTAAATATCATTGACATTATTTATAATGAATGTATTACGAAGGCTGTATATACAGATCTCTACAAGGGCAAAAGAATGATAAACTTTGTACCCTTTCCACTCTCGGACTCTAATGATAACTTACCTGCATGACCTTTTGTTATAATATCATAACTCAAGCTTAAACCCAAACCTGTTCCCTCACCGGTAGGTTTTGTTGTAAAGAAGGGTTGAAATATTTTCCCTTTAATATGCTCCGGAACACCCATACCATTATCCGCAACGGTAATACTTATACTATTTTCAAGCTTTTGGGTTGCTAATGATACCAAAGGTTCATAACTTTCTTCTCCTAGTTTTTTCCTTTCATTTACCGCGTAGAGTGCATTATTGATAAGATTCAATATCACACGACCGATTTCCTGAGGCATTGCTTGAATGACCCCAATGGTTTCATCAAACTTTGTTTCAAAACTTGCATTGAATGTTTTGTCTTTAGCTTTTAATCCATGATATGCCAATCGACAATACTCATCACATAAAGCATTAATGGAAACAGGTTCCTTTTGCACTGTACTACTTCTGCTATGTTGTAGCATTCCTTTTACAATATCGCCTGCACGTTTCCCATGATAATTTATTTTTTGAAGATTTTGTTGCACATCCCCTGCAATATCTTTTACATCAGCCAGATTCCCCTTATCAATCTCCTGTTTCATTTCTTCCAATAATTCAGCACTTACTTCACTGAAATTATTAACAAAATTCAAGGGGTTTTGGATTTCGTGTGCAATACCTGCTGTAAGTTCCCCTAGGCTTGCCATCTTTTCTGATTGAATCAATTGCGCTTGTGTATCTTTTAGTTGGGCAAGCGCATCTTCCGCAATTTGCCTTTGTATCTCTACATTTTCTTTTTCTTCTCTTATTTGCTGTGTTGCAATAATTATTTTGGCTTCTAAATTTTTCTTCTGCGCTAGAATTCTTCTATTATTCCAACGAAAAAGAAATACTATTAAACCAAGTACTGTTCCAACATAGAACAAATACATCCACCAAGTTCTCCACCAGGGCGGTAGCACTTTGAAAGTGTACATCAAAGGCTCACTCATTAGCCCTTGATCGTTTTGAGCTTTCAATCTGAATGTATAAGTACCTTCATCAATGTTACCAAATGAAACGGTTGTTTTATTCGTCCATGGACTCCACTCTTTATCATATCCTTCGAGTATGTATTGATATTTTACCAGATAGTTTTTATCTATTTCAATGGCATTGAATTCAAAAGTGATACTATTTTTATCGTAAGGCAACACTAAATTCTCCGGAATAGCATACCAATTTCGAATACCTGAAAAGTCTATCTTACCAAACCTATTCCTCAGAAGATTTCTTTCATCATCATTTAATTGTCTACCGAAGGCATTCATCTCTTCTATAACCACTGCTTTATTGTGATTTGATCTAGATTCTAAAGACATTGAATCCAAATCATTCCATATAAGGGTTTCATTGTTTATTTTTAGATGTTGAATAATAAGTGCCGGGGGGTTAGATGATTGATAATATAAAGCTGAAGGATCTACTCTCACTAATCCTGTTTTCTCAGATCCTGTTGCTACCCATATAATACCTTTGCTATCCAGGAACATAGCACCCTGCCCGGCATTTACATCCTTGATTGGATAACCTGTAGCTATATTAAAAACTTTTTTAACTTCCCAAATGGGTTCTTGATCTTTAACAGATGTAGACGAATTCAATTCACATATTCCCAAATTGGTTCCAATATATAAGGTATGATTATTACCTTCCAACACTTGTGTTACAAAATTATCCGGTAACCCGTTTCGCTTAGTATAGGTTTGGAATAAAGGCTGGGATAAAATAGTATCATTTGTTGTTAAATGATGCAATAATGAAACCTTATTTTTAGATAACATACTAAGACCTTGCTGTGTTCCAAACCAGATATTTCTTTTTGAGTCTTCTGTTATAGACCAAACAGTGTTATCCGCAAGACCGTGTTGAGTATTAAAATTAGTAAAGTTCTTTCCATCAAATTTACTGATACCATTGCCATATGAACCGAACCAAATATTCCCATCCGAATCTTCTGAAATACAAAAAATACCATTCCCAGGAAGTCCTTGCTCTTTGTTGTAGTTCACAAAGCTTTTCCCATCAAATTTACTAACCCCCCCCGTAGAAGTTCCAAACCAAAGATTCCCTTTTGAATCCTCTTCAATACAAAATATAATATCCCCTGCTAACCCATTAACAGTGGTATAATTAGTGAAATGTTTCCCATCAAATTGTATCACCCCCCCCTCAAATGTTCCAAACCATATATTTCCTTTTGAGTCTCTTTTTGCACAATAGATGTTATTATTGAAAAGCCCTTGATCTGTACTATAACTGGTAAAACTTTTACGATCGTATTTACAGATCCCACCTCCAAAACTACCTAACCAAAGATTTCCGGATAAATCTTCTGTGATACCATAAATGATATTATTAGGCAATCCTTGCTTGATGGTATAATTACTGAATCCATTACCATTAAATTTATTAACTCCTCCACCAAAAGTTCCAAACCATATATTACCTCTATCATCTTCAATAATACAGGGTACTCTATTGCTTTCTAATCCATTATTTGACGAATAATTAATGAATTTTTTTCCATCAAATTTGCTTACCCCACCACCGTTGGTACCAATCCATATATTCCCTTTCGAGTCACCTTCTATTGTCATTACCTTATTATCTGCAAGTCCATCTTTAATAGTATAAGAGGTAAATTCTAATCCATCATATTTAGTTAACCCTGCACTATTTGTGCCCATCCAAATATTTCCCTGAGCATCTTCATGAAGACTACGAATAGTATCGCTATTTAAGGCAGTTTTTGATTGGACTCTAGCAAATGCAACTCCATCAAATCTATTAACACCACCGCCTAAGGTTGCGAACCAAAGATTCCCTTTTTTATCTTCCAAAATATCTTTTACCACATTATTGGAAAGCCCTTCTGAAACAGTGAATCTAGTAAATACTTTCCCATCATATTTAGTAATACCTCCAGAAGTTCCCAACCAGATATTGCCTTTACGATCTTCTTTGATAGAAAATACAATATCACCCGATAGCCCATGCTTTGTTGAATAATTGGTGAATACTTTACCATCATATATACTTACTCCATTCCCATCGGTTCCAAACCAAATATTACCCTTTTGGTCTTCTAGAATACTCCATACAATGTTACTGGCCAGACCATGCAGATTTGTAAAGTTGGTAAAGCTTTTTCCATTGAACCTACTCACCCCACCTCCATTCGTTCCAAACCAAAGCTGTCCGCTTCTATCTTTATAACTACAATAAATTTGATCTAATGCTAGGCCATCATCACTTGAATAAGTAGTAAAAAGTCCTTTCCCTTGCGCTTCTTCTGGAATAGGAAGATTCGTGCGACTATCGAAAAAGGAGTGCTTTGTCATTTTTTTATTTTTACCGATATAGGTTTCACGATCTATCACTCTAGCTACTCGAGGGCTGGGTACCTTATTCAAATAATATATAGTAGGCTCTTTAGATAGACTTCTTTTTTGTATTGAGATATTAATCATCTCTGCCTGCATGTCTGTGGATGCCTGCTGTTTACATGCAGAAATACTAATGATGATTCCCATAATGAAAATCAATGATGACAAATACTGACTTAGTTTTTCAAAAAAAATCATTAGCAGTAACTATTTTCAATGTAAAAAAAAGCTGTTTATTATAATTAGACATTTATATATGTTCGATATGCTTGTGACAAAAATTAGTATTAAAAAAGAGGATTTCTAGTTTAAATTACTTATTTTACGATGAATGGTTCGTGAGAATTTTACGTTCCATTTTATTTATTCACCTAAACCCATTATTTATGCCAAAAGCAAAGAAGGCTGCCCCAAAGAAAAAAGCAGCCCCTAAAAAGAAAGCTGCTCCAGCTAAAAAAGCTGCGGCAAAGAAAAAAGCAGCTCCTAAAAAGAAAGTTGCAACAAAAAAGAAGGCTGCTCCAGCTAAAAAAGCTGCTGTAAAGAAAAAAGCTGCCCCTAAGAAGAAAGCAGCAGTCAAAAAGAAAGCTACGCCAATAAAATTCGGTGGTGTTCCTAACAATGGAAGTTAAGATGTATGATTTTCTACGAAACCAAGTGTTTTGTAAAATAAAATGATATTGAATTATCCGTAAATTATTGGATAGATAAAAAAACCCGATTGCCTCAAGTAACCGGGTTTTTTATTTCACTGACCTCTTTAAAATACTTTCATGTGAAAGGATTGCTGAAGACTTTCCGTATTGCATAAAAAACTGTAATTATTTACCGGCTTTTATAAGAAGTATCATGTAAAATCGTAATTCGATTTTGAATTCCTCTTTATTATTCTACCGTGTTTCTTTTTAAAATTTTTTAACCGAGTTCTCTATTCTCCTCGCTGTTAAGTCTTATGGTATTGTACAGCGTTTTACGCTTTTAGGGAGAAATGGAGCTTCTCGCCATACGTGATAATATCTTTGTATCAAACTATTTTAGAAGAGGATTCGTAACACTTTTATGCATTCCATCCAAAAAACGTAACATGGCTTCCATGTCTTTGATATCTTCAACAACCAATAAAAAATTTTTACCCGCTTGTTTTAGCCTCGCTTTATTTGTTCCCGTTTGAAGATAAGACAATACACGTTTGAATAATGCTGATTCGAAATACGGAGAATCAGGTCGATTGATAAAATAACAACGGAGTGTGTTCAACTTTAATGTCATTTTCTCAAAACCTATTTCAACGGCAAGCCAGCGACAGCGAACGGTCGTGAATAAATCTTCCACTTCTGATGGCATCGGACCAAATCGGTCGATCATTTCTTTATGAAAATCTTGTAATTCCTCTTCTTTCTCGCAATTATCCAATCGAGAATATAAAGAGAGCCTTTCTGCAATACTTTCTACATAACTGTCAGGAATCAGGATTTCCAGATCGGTATCAATCGTACAATCACTCACATAATCATCCTGTTGACTGATTTCTTCTTTGAACAATTCTTTGAAAGATGTTCGTTTCAATTCCCTGATTGCCTCTTCCAGAATTTTCTGGTACATTTCAAATCCGATCTCTGCCATAAATCCACTTTGTTCTCCACCCAATAAATTTCCAGCACCACGTATATCCAGATCCCTCATGGCAATTTGAAACCCACTTCCCAAGTCACTAAACTGTTCCAATGTTTGCAATCTTTTTCTGGAATCAGTAGGCAAAGTACTCATGGGCGGCGCTAACAAATAACAGAAAGCTTTTTTATTACTTCTGCCCACTCTTCCCCTCAACTGATGCAGATCACTTAATCCAAACTGATGCGCATTATTAACGATAATCGTATTTACGTTGGGAATATCGACACCACTTTCTACGATATTGGTACAAACCAAAACATCGTACTTCTTATCAATAAAATCCATAATCCGTTCCTCCAATTCATGCCCTTCCAATTGTCCATGCGCATAACCAATACTCAAATCCGGACATAAGCCTTGCAACAAAGCACTCATTTCTGATAAGCCTATCACTCGATTATGAATAAAGAAAACTTGTCCGCCTCGTTCAGTTTCATAATAAATAGCTTCCCGAATAAAATCATCATTAAATACATGAACTTCTGTTTGTATTGGCTGACGATTAGGTGGAGGAGTATTAATGATACTCAAATCCCGAGCTCCCATCAAACTAAACTGCAAGGTTCGCGGAATAGGTGTTGCCGTAAGCGTCAGACAATCTACATTGGTCTTCAGTGTTTTCAATTTTTCCTTATGAGCAACGCCAAATTTCTGTTCTTCATCAATAATCATGATACCTAGGTCTTTAAATTTAACTTCTTTACCCAGGAGTCCGTGTGTACCTACGATAATATCTACTTTTCCTTCTTCTACTTTCTTTAATGTTTCTTTTTTCTCTTTTGCTGATTTGAATCGATTAATATAATCAACGGTTACCGGAAAATCTTTCAACCGCTCTTTAAATGTCTTGTAGTGCTGAAAAGCAAGGATAGTAGTAGGCACCAATACAGCAGCCTGTTTGCCATCGACTACAGATTTAAAAGCAGCTCTTACTGCAATTTCTGTTTTACCAAAGCCCACATCTCCACACACCAATCTATCCATCGGGGAAGGGCTCTCCATATCTTTCTTTACATCAGCCGTTGCCTTACTTTGGTCTGGGGTATCTTCATATATGAAGGATGCCTCCAGCTCTGTTTGTAATTAATTATCCGG
>JACVCQ010000148.1 GCA_016741945.1 Chitinophagaceae bacterium | reverse complement strand
AAGGGGTGCAGCTAACGGGTTGCTTGCCAAAGTATACTTGACGCAACAAAAATGGAATCAGGCAATGGGTGCTGCCAATGCAGTGATGACTTCAGGTCAGTATGATCTTACTACTTCTTATGACCGTATTTTTCGTGAAGAGGGGGAGAATAGTTCTGAATCTGTTTTTGAAGTACAAGCTACAGCATCTGCTGCAATACCTAGTAATAATGGTGTTCAGTATGCACAAATTCAAGGTGTGAGGGGTGCAGGTCTTTGGGATCTTGGTTGGGGTTGGAATACGCCAACTACCGATCTGGATGCCGCTTATGAAGCCAATGATCCCAGAAAGAATAGAACCATCATGTATACCAGTACCAATACTACTACTTTTCAAACCATCTATGGTGAAAACCTTCCTACGGGTTTGCCCAATCCTCGCTATAATAACAAAGTATATACCAATCCTGCCACGCGTGCTTCTATTGGTAATAGATTTGGTTATTGGATGAATATCCGTATTCTCCGTTATGCAGATGTAGTGCTTATGTATGCTGAAGCTGCTAATGAAGTGGGAGGTACTGCCAATATCACGGCTGCAAGAAATGCGCTGAACTCAGTACGAGCGCGTGCGCGTGGAGGTAATAATAGCATTCTACCTGATGTAACAGCTACTGATCAAGCAGTATTGAGAGATGCCATTCGCAGAGAACGTAGAGTAGAATTGGCAATGGAACACGATCGTTTCTTTGATCTTGTACGTTGGGGGACTGCACAGACTGTACTGAATGCACATGGCAAAACTGCTTTTAGCAATGCACGGGATGTATTATTACCCATTCCTCAAACACAGATCGATTTAAGTGCAGGTGTACTCACACAAAACCCAGGTTATTGATTCGTGAATCTTTAAAAAACAAAACATGTTATTGTCAACATCCCATACAATCAGCAGGACTATTTTATTCGCCACGATTGCTATTGCAGTGGTGTCCTGTACAAAAGATGGTAACCCCAATAACTTACCGCCGGTAAGTACTACAACTTATGAGGGTACGATCGATGGTTATAAAAGCTCTGATGAAGTATTTCCCGATAATCTCATCGCATACTGGAGCTTTGATGATACCAAAAATGAACTGAAAAGCGCAACAGCACCTACTAGTACCGCCAATGATACTTATGTAACAGGAGGTGTAAGAGGGAAAGCTATTAGTCTGAATGCCGGCTATTTGTATTATGCCACCCAATTTGCGGCTTTTAGAACAACGGCTTTGAAAAGTTTTACCATAAGTACTTGGGTGAAAATCCTCAACAATGGCTCCAAAAGAACCATGTTGTTTCAACTGGCACGTCCGGGTATTTTCAATGGTAATATCAACTTTGCTTTGAACACACAATCTTTTCCATCATCTAACACCACTACGTTGCGTATACAACCTACTTTCTCAACGGTTGGTGGCGGTACGCAAGATAATCTCAACAACAATCTTTCGCCAGTTATTGGTATGGACAAATGGACTCATATTCTTCTGACCTATGAAACCAATACAGGTGTATTTGATATTTGGGCTGATGGCATTAAAGTGGGCGGATTTCCGAATAGAGGTGTAGGTAATAACCTTTTTAACGCTTATGAACCCAGTGAAATCATTATAGGCTCTAATTATAATGGTATACCCGGTAAGTCAGTGAATGCAGATGTAACATTTGCGCCTATGACCGGACAAATTGATGAAATCAGGATCTATAATCGGGCACTACCTGATGCTCAGATCAAATCTTTATTCAATTTAGGAAAGGCCAGTAAGTAAGCCATAACAACCTATCGGCAGATCGTAGTGATGATATCCTACGATCTGCTCTTCTTGACTAGTTTCTATAAAAAACGTAGTATGCAGATCAATAAAAGATGCTCTATCATCCTGTGCATAATTCCTACCATTTACTTTTGTGTGTTTTTTTGCACAGTATCAATAGCACAGCAAAAAAAATCAACTGAAAAACCGGCTACGATTTTTGCATCAGCAGAAGACAGCAAAATATTTACAGCAGTACAGAGAGCTACATTTCAATATTTCTGGGATGGTGCAGAACCTGTAAGCGGTCTGGCTCGTGAACGTTACCACAACGATGATGCATATCCTCAAAATGATAAAAACATCGTGACAAGTGGTGGTGGCGGATTTGGTGTGATGGCTATTTTGGTAGGCATTGAAAGAAAATTTATCACCCGAGAGGAAGGTAGGAAGCGACTGGAAAAAATTGTCACATTCCTTGAAACAGCTGATCGATTTCATGGCGTATGGCCACATTGGTGGAACGGTGAAACCGGTAAAGTAAAACCTTTCAGCAAGTATGATGATGGTGGAGATCTGGTAGAAAGTTCATTTATGCTTCAGGGACTTTTATGTGTTCGTCAATATTTTAAAGATGGCAATACTAAAGAAAAGGCATTAGCAACAAGAATCGATCAGCTTTGGAAAGAAGTTGATTTTAATTGGTATCGGAATGGTAAGAATGTATTGTATTGGCATTGGAGCCCCAATCATGAGTGGCGCATGAATTTCCCGGTACGTGGTTATAATGAATGTCAAATCATGTATATCCTAGCGGCATCATCACCCACACACGGAGTACCTGCTGAAGTATACCATGAAGGATGGGCACAAAATGGAGCGATCAATAAAAATCCTTCAGGCTATAAGGATATTCAATTGCAAATGCATCATCAAGGAGATGCTACAGAATCAGGTCCATTGTTTAGGGCGCACTACTCTTATCTAGGACTTGATCCGCGTGGGCTTAAGGATCGCTATGCGGATTATGGAAAAGAAAATACCCAACACGCTCTCATTCATTACCGCTGGTGCGTAGATAATCCTAAACAGTATAAAGGCTATGGTCCCAATAGCTGGGGGCTTACTTCAAGCTATTCGATAAAAGGATATGCAGGTCATGCACCAGGTATGAAAAGGGATATTGGTGTGATCTCTCCAACCGCGGCTTTATCTTCTTTTCCTTATACACCTAAGGAATCTATGGCTGCCATGAAAAATTGGTACTTGAATAAAAAAGATCAGTTATGGGGCCCTTTTGGATTTTATGATGCTTTTAGTGAAACAGAAAATTGGTATCTGCCTCGATACCTTGCCATTGACCAGGGACCTATCGTGGTGATGATGGAAAACTATCGCAGTGGTTTGTTATGGAAACTTTTTATGAGTTGTCCGGAAATACAGACCGGATTAAAAAAATTAGGTTTTACAAGTCCTTATTTGAAATGAACTGCTCTATGCGAAAAATACTAGTATCCATTATATGGTTATTGATTTTTAGTAAGTGTGTATATGCTCAGGATATGGGCTTATTCGAAAAACAATGGCTTACACAAAATGGGGATACGATGCCCTTCAGGGTGTTGTTACCTGAAAACTATGATCCATCCAAAAAATATCCATTGGTGCTGTTTTTACATGGGAGAGGAGAAAGTGGTGTAGACAATGAAAAGCAACTGGCACATGGTGCCAAAATGTTTTTACAAGATAGTATCCGGAAAAATTATCCGGCCATTGTAGTATTCCCTCAATGTGCTTCAAATAGTTATTGGAGTAATGTGCAGGCGGTTACCACAGGAAGCAAGACAGGTAAGAGAACTTTTTATTTTGTTTCCGAAGGAGAGCCTTCGCAATCCATGAAAATGTTGATAGGCTTGCTGCGTAATCTGTTGGTACGATATCCCATCAAAACCAATCAGGTATATGTGATGGGGTTATCCATGGGTGGTATGGGAACTTTCGAGTTGGTACGAAGAATGCCTAATCTGTTCGCAGCCGCTATCCCGATTTGTGGCGGTGCTGATCCACTTACCGCCAAAGCGCTTGTAAAAACTAAATGGTGGATTTTTCATGGTGGTAAAGATGATATCGTACTCCCTGTTTACTCAGAACAAATGGTAGCTGCTTTACAGCAAGTGAAAGCTGATGTTCAGTTTACACTTTTTCCCAATGCTAACCATAATAGCTGGGATGCAACATTTGCAGAACCCGGATTATTGAAATGGTTATTTGCACAGCAAAGAAAATAGGGGGTCTAGGGTAATGGGCATTGATGATACATGAAAACAATTGATTTTATATACGAAAGCCAGGGAAAATGAAGTAATCGGTAGGCTATTTATTATTAAGCAAAGAAGCCATCCGTTTTTCGGGTGGCTTTTGTTGAATATAAAAAGCCATCTGTTATTAACAGATGGCTGAATCGTATAAAATCATATCTTGACTAGAATCTTTCCAACTTCGAAAAGAAGAAATCTCCTTCAATCGCAGCATTCTCATCACTGTCACTTCCATGAACAGCATTTTCACCAACGGAAGCAGCATATAATTTACGAATGGTTCCTTCTTCCGCTTGTGCCGGATTGGTAGCGCCAATCAATTTACGGAAATCAGCTACTGCATTGTCTTTTTCAAGGATAGCGGCAACGATTGGACCACTGCTCATGAATTCAACCAACTCTCCAAAGAAAGGTCGCTCACGGTGGATATCATAGAATAAACCTGCTTGCTCAGGGGTTAAACGTGTCCACTTCATGGCTTTGATGCTAAAACCGGCTTTAACGATCTGGTCTAAAATAGCACCGGTATGTCCTTTAGCGGTAGCATCCGGTTTAATCATGGTAAAAGTTCTGTTACTCATAGTACTTGCTTTATCTATTTCGGCGGCAAAAGTACAGCAAAGCAGGGCGTTTTGTGGAGATTATCATAGGAATTTTGTTAAATGGTAAGAAAATCATTTGCCGGAACAGTTGGGAAACCGCAATTTTGCCGCCTGACTATGCAATCGATCGATCAATTTCTGCCTGCTCTCCAAACCCCTTTTAAAGCGGTGATAACTATGCACCAGAAACCCGATGGTGATGCCATGGGTTCTGCATTGGGTTTGTATCATTTCCTGCAATCATTAGGTCATGAAGTAACAGTGATTTCTCCTACCAATTGGGCTAATTTTCTGGATTGGATGCCTGGTTGCAGTGAGGTCATCGATTTTGAACAAAGCAGACACCATGCATTAGACATCATCCAAAAAGCGGAAGTACTCTTTTGCCTCGACTTTAATGTTTTACATCGTACCAAACACATGGAACAGCCATTAACGGAGGCAACATGCATTAAAATATTAATCGATCATCACCAACAGCCACAAGAAGAAGCTTTTACCTATGGTATCAGTGATACTTCCAAAAGCTCCACCTGTGAAATGGTTTATGATTTTATCCTGTCATCCGGCTATTCAGATCGCTTGAATGTAGCGATGGCAGAATGTTTATATACAGGTCTGATGACCGATACCGGCTCTTTCCGTTTTCCGGCTACCACCGCTTCTGTACATAGAATGGCGGCTCATTTGAAAGAAACTGGGATGAACCATACCCAAGTGCATGAAAGTATTTATGATAGCTTTCTGGAAAACAGATTGCGGTTTATTGGACATGCACTATTAAACAGAATGGAAGTTTTGTATGAATACAATACCAGTCTGATGTATATTACACGGGCTGATTTGCAAAAATTCGATATCAAAACAGGCGATACCGAAGGATTGGTGAATTATTTGCTAACCATTCAAGGTATCAAACTAGGAGCCATTGTGATAGATAGAGACGAAGAGCGTAAATGGAGTTTCAGAAGCAAGGGTGATTTTGATGTAAACACATTTGCCAGAAAACATTTCGAAGGAGGCGGTCATAAAAATGCAGCCGGTGGCAGAAGCAGTGAGAGCCTGGAAACAACTGTTAAACAATTTAAAGAGATCATAAAAGCGTATCACAATCAATTACAATAAAACAATGATGAGAACAACCACTTCGCTGTTACTGGCGATCGTTTTGCTTGCAAGCTGTAACCAATTCGAAAAAGCACCTTCCGGAATGACTTATAAAATTACCAGCGGAGGCACTAAGGAAAAAGTTAAGCAAGGACAGTTTTTGAAACTGCATATTGAATACAAACTAAAATCCAAGGATACTATATTACAATCCTCTTTTGGACGTATTCCTGTTTACTTCCCTTTGGATACTGCTAATCTGGGTAAACATACTTTCACAGAGATCATCACCAAATGTGCATCCGGTGATAAAGTTGAGTTTGTGTTATTCCTGGATACCCTGAAAAGAATGCAGATGATTGACTACAATGATATGTTTAAACAGGGTGATATGATCAATGGTCGTTTTGAGATCCTGAAAGTGTTCAACCCCCAAGATGAAGTGAAAGACGATTACGATAAGGAAATGGAACTTGAAAAACAAAGAGAAATAGCGGAAGTAAAAGAGTATGCCAATAAAAAGAATATGAAAGTACAGTCTACAGCTTCGGGTGTTCAGGTAGAGATATTGAATCCGGGTACAGGACAAAAAGCGGATTCTGGCTGGCAGGCTGCTGTTTTATACAAAGGCTATTTTACACAAGGTAAAAAAGACGGAGAAGTATTTGATACCAACATGAATCCGAATGGACCTAATAACCAACCTTATCCTGTAG
>JACVCQ010000147.1 GCA_016741945.1 Chitinophagaceae bacterium | reverse complement strand
CCGGTAATGGTGGCGAGTTTGTATGGCATGAATGTTGACAATATCCCCTGGGCTCATTCTCCGTATGCATTTTATGTGCCGATTGGTTTATCGATTGCTATTGCAGTAGTGATCAGTTGGTACTTACTGAAAAAGAAATGGTTCTAATATGCCTTTGTTCAATATTCGTGTTTATGGAATTTTGATAGACAGCCAACAACGTCTTTTAGTGAGTGATGAATTTATTCGTGGCGCCTATATCACAAAACTACCGGGCGGTGGATTGGAATTCGGTGAAGGAACCCGCGATTGTTTGAAAAGAGAATTCAAAGAAGAAACCGGATTAGATGTTGAGATTGGAGAACATTTTTATACCACCGACTTCTTTCAGATTTCTGCATTCAATCATAAAGACCAAATCGTTTCCATTTATTACAAGGTTCATACAGCAGAGCCCATCCTTCTTGAAACCAAAACAAAACCTTTTGACCTCAGTCCTGAACAAACCAGCAACCCCAATGGCGAAAGTGAAGTCTTCCGCTGGATCCCACTAAATGAATTAACCGCCGATAGTGTTACGTTGCCTATTGATAAGGTGGTGGTGGAGATTTTGAGGGAGGGTACTAGGTATTAGGTACAAGGTGCTGGGTAGTAGGTTTGTTGGAAATGCAAAAGTAAATTTTGAAACCAATATCTGGAGCTCTTGCGATGCAGACCAATCCCTAGCACCTTGTACCTAATACCTAATACCTAATACCTTGTACCCAGCACCTTGTACCTTGCACCTCCACCCTCACTCCTCCTCTTTCCCCATCGCAGCCAATTTCATTTTCTTGGCAGTTTCATGACCCAGGTATTGATCGATTCTGTTTTCGGCGAGATAGATGAGCGGTGTTAAAATGATGGCCATGGTGAACTTGTAGAGGTAATTGACCAAACAAATAGCCAATACCAGTTTCCAACTCCAGCCATTCCCGATTTTAAATGCGATGAATAAAACAATAAAACTATCTACGAGTTGTGACACCAAGGTAGAACCTGTTGCGCGTAACCACACCCATTTTTGTCCGGTTCTTTTTTTGATCTTGTGAAATACGGTCACATCTACTATCTGACTCACTAAAAATGCAATCAAACTTCCGGCGATGATCCACATACCTTGTCCGAATATACCCCCAAATGCGTCCTGCATATTAGCAATACCTTCCGTTGCTTTGGAAGTAATCCAGAAATCGGCAGGAGGTATGTTCATAGCCGCATAAAACATGATAAATGCATAAGTAATCAATACAACAGCAGTATAGCTGATTCTCCTGACTGCTCTTGGACCATAATACTCATTGACAATATCCGTAATCACAAATTCCAATGGCCATAATAAAACACCACAAGTAAGATTAAAAGACAACCCGGTTTGTCCGAATAAAGTCAGGTTAGCCGGATCAAGACCAAAGATTTTCTCTAAAGAGAAGATCTTTCCTCCGATACATTCCGCAATCAAAGCATTGGCTACAAAAAAAGCAGCGATACTGATGAATAGTTTTGTGGGTTTATCACGTAAGATGTGTGTGATCATACAGATTAATTCAGGAAGTAAATAATTTGAAGCACCAATACTAAAAAGTTAAAAGCTGTTAGCCATTTTGCTACCATGATTTGCTTGTTACTTAACAACAAAATGATGTACCACAGGTTCACACCCATATTCAATACCGGGGCTAGCACCATCCCCATAGCGATGGCGGTATCCGCCAAAAAGCCAAGCTTTTCAGCCTGTTCCACTACTACGAATAGATTGATCAATAAACAGATCAGAAAAAAGATATTACAGATGAATGCAAACCTGGAAAAGAAGGAAAATCCTGCCATAACTGTTTCGTTGTAATTCGGGTATCAGATTGTACACAAAATACTATCAAACTGTTTGTAAATGACCGGCTTCACAAGAAAAAATCAAACATTTTTCCTGTAGGTTTGCTGATAGCTCAAAAAAGTATCATGAAGCAGTTTCAATGGAAATCTTTATTGCCGCATGCGATAGCGGTAGGTATTTTTCTTTTAGTAGCCATTATCTTTTGCAAGCCTGCATTAGAGGGTAAAGTAATTGACCAATCAGATGTATCTCATTGGAAAGGTATGGCCCAGGATTTGTTTGACTACAAAGAAACACATGGACATTATCCACTTTGGAATAACAATCTTTTTGGTGGAATGCCGGCCTATCAGATTGCCATGGAAGCCGCTAACCCTATCACCCCTATCTATTTCCATCAATTGTTTATGCTATTCATGGGTAAACCGATTGGATTCTTTTTCTTGTTATGTATCAGTTTATACTTTTTATCACAAGTCATCGGTGCCAAACCCTGGATAGGTATCTTAGGTGGTATTGCTTATGCTTATGCCACCTATGACCCCATTATTATTGCTGTTGGTCATGATACCAAAATGCAAGCGATGGGATATATGCCGGCATTATTGGGTGCTTTATGGTTGATCTATAAAAAACAATATTGGTGGGGTGCAGCACTTACCGCGCTTTTCAGCTTCTTGCTGATTGCGATGAATCACTTGCAGGTAACTTATTATTTTCTGTTTGTGGCAGGATTCATGACCATTGGATTCATGATTCAATGGATCAAAGAAAAAGACTACCGACATATGGGCATTGCATTGGCTTTGGCTTTATCCATGGGAGCCCTAGGTGTAGGTCCGAATATCGTAAGCCTCGCTACCACTAGTGATTATGCTAAAGCTACTATGCGTGGTGGCTCTATAAAATTGGATTCAACCGGGCAATCTACAAAAAGCAAAGGACTGGATATTGATTATGCATTTTATTATGGAAGTTATGGTATTGCAGAAACTTATACTTTTTTAGTACCCGGCATTTATGGCGGCAGTAGCAATGGTGAGTTAGATGCAAACTCCCATTTTGCTAAAAGAGCCATCGAAAAAGGCATACCCGAAGATCAGGCAACACAGTTTGCAGGAGCTATGCCTACTTATTGGGGCCCACAGCCCATGACCGCAGGTCCTGTTTACTTGGGTGCTGTTATTTGCTTTTTATTCATCTTTGGATTGGTATACCTAAAAACATGGCATCGCTGGTGGATATTATCAGTTTGTGTTTTAGCTATGATCATGAGTTGGGGAAGCCATTTAATGGCATTTAACAGTTTCTTGTTCAACAACCTTCCTTTGTACAATAAATTCCGTGCACCAAGTATTATTCTAATCCTACCCCAATTATTATTTCCATTGCTGGCTATGATGGCATTACAGCAGTTCCTTTTTGAAGAAAAAAATAAAGCAACCGCTTTGGCTGCACTGAAAAAAACTGTGTATGTAACTGGTGGAATAATTTTGGGTGCAATATTGTTGTATTTGACTTTTGATTATATCGGAAAAGACGATCAGATTAAAAACTACCTGACCCAATCTCTCGGAGGTAACCAAGAAGAAGCCAATGGCTTTTATAATGCCCTAAAAGATGACAGACGCTCTCTTTTCGGGTCTGATTTACTGAGATCCATTTTATTCATTGCCATTACTGCCGGCTTGCTTTGGCTTTTCATCAAAGACAAACTCAAAACTTCTTATGTTTTACTGGCAATAGTTGCATTGAGTTCTATTGATCTCTTTACCGTTGGAAAAAGATATTTGAATGAAAAAGATTACCGCGATGCTGAAGTAGTCAATGAAAGTCAATTTGCAGCTACTCCCATCGATCAGGAAATTCTAAAAGATACTACCCAAGCACGTGTACTGAATCTTACTGTTGACCCGTATACCGATGCATTCACGGCTTATCATCATCGCTCTGTTGGTGGTTATCACCCTGCCAAACTCAGTATCTATAATGACCTGATCAATTTTCAGCTGAACAAACAGCCCATGAATATGTCTGTATTGAATATGCTGAATACAAAGTATTTCATTGTACCGAATCAACAAACAGGTCAACCTGAATTACAAGTGAATCCTTCCGCATTGGGACATGCTTGGTTTGTAAAAGGGATTCGTTATGAAAAAGATGCTGCTGCTGTGATGAAAGCCATGGATCAGTTCTCTCCTTCCGATACTGCCATTGTAGAAAGTGTAGCAAAAAAAGATATTCCGGTTGAACCAGTTGCTGATTCGACGGCCAGCATTGTTCAGGTATTGAACGACAATGATTTAATCCGCTATCGTTCTACCAGTAGCAGTAATCAGTTTGCAGTATTCAGTGAGATCTTTTATGATCGGGGTTGGACTGCAACGATTGATGGAAAAGAAGTACCGATTGTAAAGGTCAATTATGTGTTACGTGGCTTATCGGTACCGGCAGGTAATCATGAGATTGTGTTTGAGTTCAAACCAGCTTCTTATTACAACAGTACAAAAATTGCGGTGATCACTTCAGCACCGATCTGGATATTATTGATCCTTGCAAGTTTCTTTTCACTCAGAAGAAAAAGGGAAGAAAAAGTGTGATGGATAGTCCTATAGTTTTAGGCATTGTTTCTTATTCTGTATTTCCTGCCAGAATGGGTGGACAAAAATGTGTGCAGGGATTTTATGAGCAGTTGGCTAAGGAAGCTAAACTCATATTGGCTGTTGCAAAAAACAATCAAACGGATACCATACCGGGTGCTCAAATAGAGAACTTTCTTTTTGATCAT
The DNA here is from genome assembly GCA_016741945.1 of Chitinophagaceae bacterium. Lineage (GTDB taxonomy): Bacteria > Bacteroidota > Bacteroidia > Chitinophagales > Chitinophagaceae > Sediminibacterium. Next base: position 1,900 of record JACVCQ010000147.1, on the reverse strand, counting down.
TGGAAGGGGCCACTGAATATCATCTACCTATTCCGTTTGATCAAGTTAATTCGTAAACACCAAGTAGGTGCCATAATCATTGAGCACTCCTATTTTGGCTGGTTAGGACTATTGTTGCGTTGGCTAACCGGTACACCCTTTGTGATTCGCTCACATAATATTGAAGCACATCGTTTCAGGGATATGCAGCGCTTGTTTTGGAAAACTTACCACAGCTATGAAAGATATGTACACCGAAAAGCCAATCATAGTTTTTTCATTACAATAGAAGATTTGAATTATGCTATTAGTAGCTGGGATCTCAAACCTGAAAATTGCACAATGATTACGTATGGTGTAAAACAAGAGACTAATATAGACACTAGCAAACCTGTTCTACGCAAACGCATCATGGAATATTTCAAAATCCCAAACCACAATTTATTATTCCTTTTCAATGGCTCGCTTAATTACACGCCCAATACAGATGCGCTGCATATTATCGTGTATGAATTATTACCCAGACTAAGAGAAAAAAAATTACCTTTTACAATTTTTATCTGCGGAAGTAATTTATCTACGCAATGGGAACATGTTTTACAGCAACAACCCGAGATTATTTATTGTGGCTTTGTAGACGATATCAATGTCTTTATGATTGGTACTGATTGTTCTATCAATCCGGTAACACTAGGAGGAGGTATCAAAACAAAACTGGTAGAAGCGTTGGCCTGTCACCAAACGGTGATCACTACTGCTACCGGAGTGAAGGGTCTTCTGCCTGGACTGATAGGAGAAAAAGTGAAAGTTGTTCCTGATTATGACTGGACTGTATTTGCCAATACGATGAGTAATTTGAAGCCTTATCAATCCTCGATGACTCCAAACGCCTTTTTTGAACACCATAACTGGGGAAATATTGTAGCAAAAGCACTTGTATCTTTACGCCATTTATGACTATGCCCTTAAAAATATCTGTTATCATCTGCACCTACAATAGGGCTGCCTATATTCCAGATGCTTTGAAAAGTTTATCAGAACAAACACTTTCCAAAGAAGCATTTGAAGTCATTGTTGTCAATAATAACTCAACAGATGATACAGCAGAGGTATGCCGTAACTGTATTACACGGTTTGCCACTACACATATTATTTATACGAATGAACAAAACCAAGGAGCATCATTTGCCAGAAATACAGGTGCTCAACTTGCACAATCGCCCTTATTATGTTTTATGGATGATGATGCGATTGCAGTACCTGATTATCTATACCGAATCACCGAATTCTTTCAACTGCACCCTGATGCCGGTGGATTAGGAGGACGTATCATTCCTAAATATATTCCTTCAGAACCCAAATGGATGAGCCATTATGTTTCATCGATGGTGGGTAACTTTGATTATGCAGATACCGTACAAGTTTTCCAACCGGGAAAATATCCTTTAGAATCCAATATGATCGTTAGAAAGTCTTTGTTTGATGAAATCGGGGGTTTCAATACTGCTTTACCGGGTGTAAAAGGAACATTGAGGATTGGTGGTGAAGGGAAAGAATTTTTTTTGAGACTGCAGGCGAAAAATGCAGTGATTTATTATGACCCACAGATCATTGTTCATCATATCGTAGAAACAGCAAGACTAACTCCTGCTTATTTATATCGTGTTGCCAGTGGTTATGGACGTGGAGAAAAAGTAAGAACCTTACAAATAAGCAAAGCATCCTACTATCTGAAAATACTGGAGTATCTTTTCAAATTGGGTGCCGCTGTGGTATTGGGCATTGTATATGCCATGAAGGGGCAACCTGCAAAATCCTGGCCCGTTATTCGTTTCAGGATAGATGCGTTGAAAGGATTATTATATTTTTAAATAGTACGGGAGTTATGCTATTTAAAAAGATCAAGCAATCAATATTGTGA
>JACVCQ010000146.1 GCA_016741945.1 Chitinophagaceae bacterium | reverse complement strand
GAAATGTTGTAGTACTTATTGTTGAAGACAATGGACTAGGAATACCTGCTGCTATCAAGGAAAAGATCTTCCAGCCGTTTTTTACCACTAAGCCAACAGGACAAGGAACTGGATTGGGATTGAGTTTGAGTTATGATATAGTGAAAGCACATAAGGGAGAGTTGAAAGTAGAATCTCAAGAAGGAATAGGAACAAATTTCACCATTACATTACCTATGAATCAATAATATGCTTAAAAGGATTGTACTGTTTTTATGTTTTTACGCAATGGGTTTGCTATTATTTAGTCAAAGCTTACCCATTGAAATGGCTGCTGAGCTTGCAGTAGCTAAAGATGATTCATCAAAAGTATTTGCATTAGATAAGATTGTTATTTTTTATCGGGATCGAGATCGGGATTCTGCTCTTAAATATATGAATCGGGCTATTGCTATTTGTGAACAGAATAATCAACTTTTAATGAAGTTGAGATTTAAAAATCAGCTGGCTAATCAATTACTCGGTAAACAGCAATTTGCTTCGGGTTATTCTTTGCTAAGCTCCCTTCTGAATGAAGCAAAAATGGTAGATCAAAAAAATAGCAGCTGGTTATTTTATCCTGATCAATATCTTTTGGTGAATATCAACTCAATTTTAGCCAACGTGCATTATAATTTACAAATTTTAATGCAGCAAACATTCAACTGGAAGGAGTGTGAATACCATTTAAACCTTGTAAGCCAATATGCTGAATCTTTATCAGAAGAAGAAAAAAATTCATTGAATAGTAGAGTGATTACAGGAAGGGCATATGCTTATTTACGTCGGGAAAAATTAGACTCCGCGTTAATGTTACTTCAATCTGCCGAGAATAATACTGATTTTGCTGAAACGTTTAAGCCTTTTTTTCATATGGTGTATGGTTCAGTGCATGTAGCAAGAAAGGATTATAGTAATGCTAAGAAATATTTGTTACTGGCCATTTTAAAATCCAACTCTCGTAATGTTTTTACGAGAAGTGCTTTTAAAGTATCACAGGTATATCGAAACACCAATAAAATTGATTCAGCGTTTTATTTCGCTAAGATGTTACTTGATACTCTGAAAATATTTGGTTCTGCCAATTATGAAGTGGATTTAGGGGTTGCCTATGAAAATATGTACCAATGTTTTTTGACGATGAATAATAAAGATAGTTCCTTTAAATATGCTCAACTGGCATTACGTGTAAACGATAGTTTGTCAGCTCTTCGTCTTAAGAATTTAAGTGAATTTCAACAACTTTCTTTTGCTGAGCAAAAGAGATTGGAAGAGATTGAAACGGAACGCAAAAATAAAACCGTTCGGTGGACTGCCTATCTATTTATTATTTTTTCTGCATTGATCGGATTCATTGCCATTATCTTGTTTAGGAATGCAAGACTGCGTAAAAAAACAAATGCTATCCTGCTTCAGGAAAAGAAAACTTTAGAGACAACATTAGAACAGCTTAAATCTACTCAGGTGCAACTGGTTCAATCAGAAAAGATGGCTAGCCTTGGTGAGCTTACAGCGGGTATTGCTCATGAAATTCAAAACCCGTTAAATTTTGTGAATAATTTTTCTGAGGTCAGCAACGAGTTGATAGATGAAATGAAAACCGAATTAGATAAAGGGGAGATTACTACTGCTAAAGAAATAGCAAAAGATGTAAAGCAAAACTTAGAAAAAATTACCCATCATGGTAAAAGGGCGGATAGTATTGTAAAAGGCATGTTACAACACAGCAGAAGTAGTACCGGACAAAAAGAATTAACCGATATCAATTCACTCTGTGATGAGTACTTACGACTGGCTTATCATGGCATTCGTGCAAAAGATAGCAGTTTCCATGTAACGCTAGAAACTGATTTTGATTACAAAGTAGGTCATGTTCTGATACAGCCACAGGAAATGGGTAGGGTGATTCTGAATTTGATTAATAATGCTTTATACGCAGTAGGGAATAAAAAGAATAGCTCTAATACTAATGAATATACACCGATTGTAAAGCTAACGACAAATAGAAAAGATAAAAGTATCGAGATCAGTGTAGCAGATAATGGTTCCGGAATTCCTGAATCTATTCGGGAAAAAATATTCCAACCTTTTTTTACTACGAAACCAACTGGACAAGGTACAGGGTTAGGATTGAGTTTAAGTTATGATATTGTGAAAGCCCATGGTGGTTCTATTGCAGTGGAATCTGCACCTGAAAAAGGAACTGTTTTTGTTATTCAAATACCTGTTTCATGAGAAAACAACAAACTACTACGTGCATCATTTTCTTTTTGATTGTAGGTCTTTTTACATACAATCAAAAGCTATCTGCACAAGTTTCAAAAGTTGATTCTATATTCTTGCTTTTGCAACAGAGTAGTATACCCAAAGAGTTAGATACTGTCAAATTCAGTAAAGCTTTTGATCTAATAGCAAATACAGATTTAACAATTCTGGAAATACAACGCCTAGAATCTGTTATTCCGCAATTTAAGGGTAAACAAAAAGGGTATGGAGAGTTGATAAAGTACTCAATTATGGCTGGGAATAAGTATAAAGATTATCAGAAATCTATTGAATATGGAAAGAAATTAGTGGAGGAATGGACCCGGTCAAATGATCCTGACCTAATACTACTTACTAAATCTGTATTATCACAGATGCGTCTTTTTTATCGAAATTCAGGAAATGTAGTGGAGGGAGTGAAGTATTATTTGCAAAAATTGCAAGAATTTAAACAAATAAAGGATAATAAAGGAATCGAAGTCTGTTATTATGTATTAGGTGGTTTTTATCGTTATATGGGACTTTTAAATCAAGCTATATTTAGTTTTAAGCGTACGTTAAGTTATATTGATTCATCTGATGCCCGACCAGTATATTTTAAGGATATTCAAATTGGTATTGGCGGAGGTAAAGTCAGGTGGTATAATAATAATTCTGTTATTGCGAATTATTATTACTACGATGGCGATTATGACAGATCAATACAATACGCACGATATAACTTTTTAAATGGGTATGGAAAAGTCAGTCATCAGACAGTTAAAGCACTCGGATTAGCTAAAACGTTTATGGGTGATTTAGATAGTGCATTTTATTTTCTAAATAGTATAAATATTAGTGCACTAACTACAAATGGAAAGGCTGATATGTATCAGACTATGAGTTTATTTTTTCTGAAAAGTGGTAATCTTCAGCGTGCAGAATTATATATCGATAGCCTAAATGTGCTGGTTGAAAAAGCCAAAATACCAACAGATGCAAATACAGGAATTATCCATCCGGATTATTATCTAAGCTTAATTCGTATTGAACAAAAAAGGTATGCAGAGGCTATTCGATTATTAGAAAGAGATAATATTCGCTTGTTTAAAAATAGGAGTGTACTGCTTGAGAACTATTTATTACTTGCTGACTTATATGCTAAGGTCAATAATCACAATCAATCAAGAGTAAATTATCAAAAATATATACAGCTGCAAAACGATATCCGAAAAGATCAAAAAGTTTTTGAAGAAGCTGGCTTTGAAATGGAAATGCAATTGGCTAAAAATGAAGATACCATTAATCAGTTGGAAATTACCAATAAGGTCAATGCTGCAACCAGAAATTATGTAGTAGCTTTTGCGATGGTTTTATTGCTGCTAATAGGCATGGTTTATTTTCGCTATCGTTCTAAACAAAAAGCCAATCAGGTATTAGAAAAAACCATTCAGGAATTACGAACAACTCAGCAACAATTAGTTCAATCTGAAAAAATGGCTTCGCTGGGAGAGCTAACCGCAGGCATTGCTCATGAGATTCAGAACCCTTTGAACTTTATCAATAATTTTTCTGAAATCAATACAGAGCTACTGGAAGAATTAGAGACTGAATTAGCTAAAGGAAATATACAAGAAGCCGCAGCAATTACAAAAGATATCACTCAAAATGAAGCTAAAATCAATCAACATGGTAAACGTGCTGATAACATCGTGAAAAGCATGCTTCAACATAGCAGAAGCAGTACCGGACAAAGGGAGTTAACTGATATCAATGCACTTTGTGATGAATATTTACGACTGGCTTATCATGGATTACGCGCAAAAGATAAATCATTCAATGCCAATTTTGAATTGAAAGCTGATAACAGCTTACCTAAATTAATGTTGGTGCAACAAGATATTGGCAGAGTGATTTTGAACCTTATTAGTAATGCGTTTTATGCTGTAAATGAGAAAAAGAAGAAATCTTCAAATGAGTATGTTCCTTCTGTAAATGTTGTGACCCGTTTAGACCAAAACAACGTAATGATTAGTGTGGAGGATAATGGTTCAGGTATCCCTGAATCAGTTCAACAAAAAATATTCCAACCCTTTTTTACGACCAAACCTGCAGGACAAGGCACCGGCTTGGGATTGAGTTTGAGTTATGATATCATTAAAGCGCATGGGGGAAACATCCATATGGAAAGTAAAGAAGGGGAGGGAACTCGTTTTTTTATCTATTTGCCAACATCATAAATACCCTGTATTTTTCAATACCCAAAACTAAACCTAATGAAAATCCTTGTTGTAGACGATGAAATAGATGTTCAAGCTTTATTTGAACAGCGTTTCAGAAAAGAGATTCGCTCCGGTGAATTTCAATTTGCTTTTGCCTTCTCCGGTGAGCAAGCACTGGATTACATGAAAAACAACCACCATGAAGCCGTATTGATCTTATCTGATATCAATATGCCCGGCATGAGTGGATTGGAATTGCTTCGCGAAATCAAAGAAAAATATGAAGCACCTCCGCCGGTTGTTATGATGCTGACCGCTTATGGTGACCAAGAAAATCATGATCAGGCCATGCGTTTAGGTGCAGATGATTTCCTGACCAAACCTGTGGACTTCAATCTCTTGAAAGACAAACTAAAAACAAAAACAGCATGACCAAAATACTTGTAGCCGATGATGAAGCCGATCTGGAATTATTGATCAGGCAAAAGTTCCGACAGAAAATTCGGGAACAACAATATGATTTTGTTTTTGCCTGTAATGGGAATGATGCTTTAGAAAAATTATCTGCTCATCCTGATATTGATGTAGTGCTGTCTGATATCAATATGCCCGAAATGGACGGACTTACTTTATTAACTAAATTAGGTGACGTTGCCCCACTCACAAGAGCTGTAATGGTATCGGCTTATGGGGATATGGATAATATCAGGGTGGCAATGAATAAAGGCGCATTTGATTTTGTTACCAAGCCTGTCAACTTTGAAGACCTCGAATTGACTATTCAGAAAACCATTAAGTATGTTAATCAACTAAAAGAAACCCTGCAGGCTATTAAGGAGAACAATATCCTTAAAATGTATGTGGATACAAATGTGTTGAATTTCATGAGTACCAAAGAGTATGAACAGTCATTATTGGAAAATGAAACCACTGAAGCGACAGTAGCGTTCATTGACATTTGCGGATTTACCAGTATCAGCGAAAAAGAAACACCCGACACTGTTGTTCGTTTATTGAATCATTATTTTGATCTCATGGTCAAAGAGATTATTACTCAAAATGGTATTATTGATAAGTTCATTGGTGATTGTGTCATGGCCGTATTCAAAGGTGATTTCCATCTGGATAGAGCTATTGAGGCATGTTTGGCCATTCGAAATCGAATTGACGCCTTACCGGAAGAACATAGTTTTCGTCCACACGTATCCATCGGAATCAATAGTGGTGAAATGATTTCCGGTAATATAGGATCAGCCACTTTAAAAAGACTGGATTATACCGTCATCGGTGATGTAGTGAATACGGCGCAACGATTACAGGCCATAGCCGGAAAAGGGCAGATTTTGATTACTGCAGAATCACATGAGAAAGTAAAATTATCTTTTCAGTGTCAATCTATAGGTACAAAAAACTTGAAAAACAAAGAAGAAGCCGCTGAGCTTTTTGAAGTACTCAATTGATATCATGAGCACATTTCAACAATTATATACCGTAGTCATCGATAAGTTAGCGCATGGATTACCGGCTTATCTTACTTATCATAATGTTCAACATACCCGTAATGTGGTAGAAGCTGTTACTTATTTGGCAGAACAAGAGCAATTATCTGAACGCGATAAAATATTGGTACAAACCGCAGCTTTGTTTCATGATAGCGGTTTTTTACAAAGTCATGATGAGCATGAAATGCTCTCTTGTAAAATGGCACAGAAACTATTGCCAGAATATGGTTTTACAGAAAAAGAAATAGAACAGATCTGTACCATGATCATGACTACTAAGTTACCACAGTCGGCAGTTGATACACTGAGCAGGATCTTATGTGATGCTGATTTGTATTATTTGGGAACCGATACTTATGAAACCATGGCATCAGCTTTATATTTAGAAATGAAGCGGTTTAATCGTGTAAAAGATGAGCGGGAATGGTTGATTAAGCAAATTGAATTTTTAAACGATCATAAATACTATACCGATACGGCTAAAAAGATCATGGAACAGGGGAAACAAAACAATCAAACAGCTTTACAGGAAAAGCTTAACCGCATCATGATTCATACCCAGGAACCGAAACAGATAGTGCAACTTGTTCAGGATG
>JACVCQ010000145.1 GCA_016741945.1 Chitinophagaceae bacterium | reverse complement strand
CCCCCACACTATTTTTTAGCCCACGATACATCCCCGCACTATTGAAAACCATGGCAGCATTGCCTTTAGCATCTACTCCGATCATTCCTCCTTCACCTTGTAATTTCATGAGTTTATCATGTACTACAATTTCCATAGCTTCTTGCAAGCTATGTCCCTTGTACTCCATTAAACAGCTAACATCATAAGAAGCTACGGTTCTGATGAACATTTCACCATGGCCGGTACAGCTTATGGCGCAGGTTTTATTATTGGCATAAGTACCACTACCAATTAATGGACTATCTCCGATCCTACCATACTTTTTATTGGTCATTCCACCGGTCGAAGTAGCACCAGCTATATTCCCATGGACATCACAAGCAACTGCTCCCACTGTTCCGAATTTTTTATCTCTCATCAATTCTTCGAGATGATGATTGGTATGATCTAATGAATAATTATCGGAATCACGAATAGCCTTCCATTGATCATAACGGAACTGAGAGAAAAAGTATTCATCGGGCTCCAATTTGATCCCTTGTTTGATAGCAAAATCATTTGCTCCTTTTCCACTCAAAAAAACATGATTACTATTACGCATGACTTCAGTGGCCAACTCGATCGGATTTCTGACATTACGAACAGCAGCAACCGCGCCGGCAGACAAATCAGTTCCATCCATGATGGCGGCATCCATTTCCTGTAATCCTTTTTTAGTAAATACGGATCCACGTCCTGCATTGAACAACACATTATCCTCTAGCACTACAATCGCGGCTTTCACGGCATTTACTGCAGTACCCCCTTTTTCAAGCACTGCATAACTGGCATCCAAAGCCAGTTGAAGGCCTTCTTGATAGGCTTTCTCCAGTTCAGGAGTCATATCTTCTTTCAAAATAGTTCCTGCACCTCCATGCACAACAATGGTAAAATTATCTGCCATAATCATCTCATTTAAAAGCACCCGAAATTAGTTATTTACATAACTGACAATATCGAATTGTTTGAGAGGAATATTAGATAGGATTTAATGAAATGCGGAGTTTATTGAATAGTGAGTAGTCAAAAGTGAAAAGTGAAAGGTGAAAGGGATAGTTAAACGCTATATTTCACCTTTCACCTTTCACTTTTCACTTCCCCATCATTCCCCTAACAATATCTCACACTCCTGCAACAACTTGTCGCGATCAATGGCAGCAGTACCTACTTGTTCGCAGACCAATCCTCCGGCGATATTGGCCATTTCTGCTGCAAGATGCATATCGCGGGTTGCAGCATAACACAATGAGGTTACAGCAATTACCGTATCTCCTGCACCGCTTACATCTGCTATGTTTCGGATATGCGTTGGGATGATCTTATGTGATGTTTCATCCTGATAAAACACTCCTTTCTCGGAGAGTGTGATCAAGGATATTTGATGATGAAGATGCTGTTGTAAACGTTTATGTATTTGCTGTAAAGAAGACAGATCAATACGATCTACTGATAAGTTCAACCCCTCTTTCACTTCCTTCAAATTAGGTTTGAAAATAGTCACATCTTTATATGAAAGAAAGTTCTTTTTCTTAGGATCAACAGCAATAATCACATTTCTTTCCTTACACAAAGCCGTTACTGTTTGAATCATTCTCTCCGTAATGACCCCTTTATTATAATCTTCAAAAATGAGCACTTGTGGTTGTTGTTGATCCAAGCAATTTTTTACTTGCTCAATCAATATATTTTCTGTTGCTTCATCAATATCCGTAGTAATCTCAGCATCCAATCGCATCATTTGCTGGTTTCGACTCATGATACGGGTTTTATTGGTGGTTACCCGATTACTCACCGAACGGATATATGAAGTGTCAATATGTTTATCCTTTAATAACTGTAACAACTGTTCCCCATCCGAATCAGCACCCACAATAGAGATCATGGTTGTTTGGGCACCTAATGAAGCTGTATTCAATGCCACATTGGCTGCTCCACCGACCCTGAGCTCTTTATTCTTCAAAGCCACAACAGGAACCGGAGCTTCGGGAGAAATACGATCTACAGAACCCCACCAATAGGTGTCCAACATTACATCTCCTAAGATGGCAACACGGATCGATTGAAATCCCGTAAATAATTGTTCAAAATTCATCAGGCTTCTTGTTTCTTATTTCGTACCGCAAGATAATACAAAGGAATTCCAATCAGTGTAATGATGAGTCCCGGCCATGTAAAATTAGGTTTGTAAACAATCAACAATACGCAGAAAGTAACACCCATCAACATATAAATAGCCGGTAAGATCGGATAGCCAAAAGCCTTATACGGGCGATCTATCTCAGGTCTCTTTTTACGAAGAATAAAAATGCCTGCGATAGTAAGTACATAAAAGATCACCACGATAAAAGAGACCATATCCAACAGATCTCCATACTTACCGCTCAAACATAATAAAGAAGCTACCACACATTGTGCCCATAGTGCCCATTCCGGCACTGCATTTTTATTCAGTTCACCTGCTTTTTTGAAGAACAATCCATCCTGTGCCATGGTATAATATACCCTTGCACCCGCAAGTATCAATCCATTGTTACATCCGAAAGTGGAGATCATGATCATAACAGCGATCACATAAGTACCAATATTACCAAAGATCAAATTGGATGCTGATACCGCTACCCTATCCTGTGGTGCATGTGCGATATCATTCAATGGAAGTACGCTTAAGTACATCAAATTAGCGGCAACATAGATTACAGTAACAATCAAAGTTCCCAAAAAAAGACTCAGACCAATATTACGTTGCGGGTTTTTAATTTCACCTGCAATGAATGTAACATTATTCCATGCATCACTACTAAAAATAGAGCCTACCATCGATGCAGCAATCGCTCCAAATGCAGCTACACCTAATACCGCAGTAATACTATTATCACCTGAAATATTTTTCATGGTCCAAGCATCTGTCCAATTCGCATTCCATACTTCTGATTTGGCTGCTAGTAAGAACCCAAAAACAATCAATCCAAAAAGAGATAATAACTTGGTTACAGTGAAAGTAGTTTGAATGAGTTTACCACCCTGTACGCCTTTGGTATTGATATAGGTCAGAAAAATAATAATTGCGATCGACACAAATTGTGCGGGATATAATTTTACAAAGCCAATCTGTGCTAGCATATTTTCATCCGTCATCTCTAATGAAGGGAAGAAATATCCGGCGAACTTGCTGAATGCAACTCCTACCGCAGCAATCGTTCCGGTTTGAATAACAGAGAAGAAACTCCATCCGTACAGAAATCCCGTGAGTTTATTATAAGATTCTTTGAGGTATACATATTGTCCTCCTGCTTTGGGAAACATAGCACTCAGTTCTCCATAACTCAATGCGGCAGTCAAAGTCATAAATCCTGTAATCAGCCAAACAGCAATCAACCAACCGGCACTACCTACATTACGGGTAATATCTGCACTCACAATAAAAATTCCGGAACCAATCATACTACCTGCTACAATCATCGTAGCATCCAGCAATCCAAGGGTGGGTTTGAAAGAAGGGTTGTTATTATTCATATGGCATTTTGTTCAAAAGGGAAGATAGGGAAAAAAGGGTTAAGCTGAGCTTTGAGCCGTGAGCTTCGAGCTGCGAGCTTTTGTATGATAAAATACACTGGTTTTTACCAACCCATTAATAACAAAAAAGGCAAATGAGGAATTCACTCATCTGCCTTTTGAAAATTATATTAATAAACTAATGGCTCGAAGCTCGCAGCTCAAAGCTTAGTTCTTTTTCTTATATCGCTCATTCAACCCCTTAATCACATCAGCAGTAATATCATAGGCTGCATCTTTGTAATAGAAAGCGATAGATGCATCGTTATTTCCTACGATGAATGCATATCCTTTAGAAACATTGTATTCTTTCAGGTAATCACTGATTTTTTGTCTTACATCCAACATTTTTTTCATGCTTTCATCCTGCATCTCATTATTCATCATTTGCTCTTTACTGTTGTAAGTTTTTTCCATTTGCATGAGTTCTTGTTGCTTACTATTGAGTTCAGCCTGAGTCATGGTTTGAGCTGTACGCTGTAACTCCTGGTATTTGTTTGCAAAAGTTTGCTTCAATTGATTCAGCTGTTTGCTATTTTCCTGCGCTTTTGACTGAATTGAATTACTAACTTCTTTATAATAATCAAAATGTGCTTCGATAGAATCGATCTCAAAATAAGCGATCTTAAAATCTCCCTGTGGAACTTCTTTCGTTCCTGAAGCACTTACTTTCCCATCTTTTGATTCTGAAGAAAATTGTAGGTAAAATAAAACAGCTACTGCTATCACCAACACTACATTCAACCCGATGGTAAAATTTTTCATGTACTAATGTTTAAATAATAAAATTAAAGGCTTTTGTTCCCATTATGTTTTCGGGGCAACAAGATTAACAATAAATATCAGATTACAAAAACAGTGTATAAAGAACACGATGTATACCTGAAAAAAAGTAGGAAGTTTTCACTTCCTACTTTAACATTTATTCAAAAGATCATATGATCTTATTCCTCATCATCAAAGCTCATTGCTTCGCGGGTAGTGGCGAGTACTTCATACTCTTCCTTACTTCCTACAATCAGGTTCTCGAACTCTTTTTGTCCAGAACCGGCAGGAATCAGGTGTCCGGTGATTACATTCTCTTTCAGACCCAACATTGCGTCGGTCTTACCTTGAATGGCCGCCTGACTTAACACCTTGGTTGTTTCCTGGAAGGATGCTGCAGAGATCCAGCTTTGTACACCCAATGAAGCCTTGGTAATACCCAATAACACCGGTGTTGCAGTAGCTGGTTTTGCATCTCGTACCTGTACCAGTTTTTTATCTGCTCTACGAAGGATCGAATTTTCTTCTCTCAACTCACGCAAAGTGATAATCTGACCAGCTTTCAACTTCGTACTTTCACCGGCATCAGTTACTACTTTCTTATCATAGATTCTGTCATTCTCTTCGATGAAGTCGAAACGATCTTCCAGATCCTCTTCCAAGAATTTAGTATCGCCTGCATCAACGATCTCCACTTTCTTCATCATCTGACGAACAATTACTTCAATGTGCTTATCGTTGATTTTTACACCCTGTAAACGATATACTTCCTGGATCTCATTCACCACGTACTCTTGTACCGCAAATGGACCTTTGATGGCAAGGATATCTGCAGGAGCAATTTGTCCATCAGACATTGGTGTACCTGCTTTTACGAAGTCACCATCCTGAACCAGGATCTGACGTGTCAATGGAACCAGGTATTTCTTCACCATACCGTCTTTAGACTCAACGATGATCTCACGGTTACCACGCTTCACATTACCGAATGCAACTACACCATCAATCTCACAAACAATCGCAGGGTTACCCGGATTACGTGCTTCAAACAATTCAGTTACACGAGGAAGACCTCCGGTGATATCTCTCAACTTACCAAGTACACGTGGAATCTTCACCATTACTTGACCTGCCTTCACTTCATCACCCTCTTCTACAGAAATGTGTGAGCCAACAGGCAAATTGTATTGTTTGATTTCTTTACCGTCAACAATAATGGTCGGGATCTTGGTCTTATCTTTCGTTTCAATAACCACTTTCTCGCGGTGACCAGTTTGTTCATCTGCTTCATCACGATAGGTGATACCATCGATAACATTCTCAAAACGGATTTTACCATTTTGTTCTGCAACGATTACATTATTGAAAGGATCCCATGTACAGATCACATCACCCTTCTTCACTTGCTGTCCATCTTTCACACTCAATGTAGCACCGTAAGGAACGTTGTTAGTGATCATTAAACGATCATTCTTCACATCCATAATTCTTACTTCACCCGTACGACCGATTACAATCTTCACTTTATTACCTTCATTATTCAACGTTTCTACTGTACGAAGACCATCAAACTGGATTGTACCATCGAACTTCGCATGCAGACCTGATTCTACTGAAGCAGAGCCCGCAACACCACCCACGTGGAAAGTACGAAGTGTTAACTGTGTACCCGGTTCACCGATCGACTGTGCAGCGATGATACCTACAGCATCACCTCTTTGTGCGAGGTAACCTGTTGCCAGGTTCTTGCCATAACATTTCACACATACACCACGCTTGCTTTCGCAAGTCAATACAGAACGAATCTCAACAGTTTCAATACCTGCTTCTTCGATCGCTTTCGCATCATCAGAAGAGATCTCTTCACCTGCAGTGATGATCAACTCATCTGTTACAGGATGGTATACATTATGCAATGATGTACGTCCTTCAATTCTATCTGCCAGTGGCTCAATCACATCTTCATTATCCTTCAGTGCAGTTGTTGCAATACCACGCAGTGTACCACAATCCTCTTCACTGATCACCACATCTTGTGATACGTCAACCAGACGACGAGTCAGGTAACCGGCATCCGCTGTTTTCAAGGCCGTATCCGCTAGACCTTTACGCGCACCGTGTGTAGAGATGAAGTAATCCAATACGTTTAGACCACTCTTAAAGTTAGAAAGGATTGGATTTTCAATTACCTCACTACCTGTGCTACCACTCTTGAGCGTTTTTTCCATCAGACCACTAATACTTACCAACTTTTTAAACTTTGTTTTACTTC
>JACVCQ010000144.1 GCA_016741945.1 Chitinophagaceae bacterium | reverse complement strand
GTATACCAAAGGTTTACCCTGTTCGAGGAATAAAGCTTCATCCATCTTACTCCCTTTTTCTGTAAAGATCTCAAAAGCGCCATCATTGAAAATATTACAATTCTGATAGATCTCTAATAAAGAAGCGCCTTTGTGTTGATGGGAACGTGTAAGCATGGTTTGCAAATGCTTGGGGTCACGATCCATACTACGTGCAATAAAACTGGCATCTGCACCCATTGCCAATGCCAATGGATTGAATGGATGATCAATACTTACGAAAGGCGTGCTCTTGGTGATTTTATGTTCTTCAGAAGTAGGAGAATATTGTCCCTTGGTTAATCCATAAATCTGGTTATTGAACAATAAAATATTAACATCAAAATTTCTTCTCAATAAATGAATGGTATGATTACCACCGATGCTTAGTCCATCCCCATCACCGGTAACAATCCAAACACTGAGTTCAGGTCTGGTGGCTTTCAATCCACTGGCAATGGCTGTTGCCCTTCCATGAATCGAATGCATACCATAGGTGTTCATATAATATGGGAAACGACTACTACATCCGATACCGCTGATGATAACGATATTTTCTTTGGGCACTCCAATACTCGGCATGATCTTTTGCACCTGTGCTAAAATGGAATAATCGCCACAACCCGGGCACCAACGCACTTCCTGATCTGTTGCAAAATCTTTAGCTGTTAAGGTTGGAGGTATATTTGTAATTGTTGTTGACATTCAGATCTATAATTAGATAATCAGATAAATTGACGCTATAAAGTTCCGGAACTTTTAAGACGTAGTTCCTATTAATTCTTCCCAATATTCAGCAGCTCTTCTGGTATGCGGAATTACGATGGTTCCACCTACAATGTTCGCCACTGCAAATATCTCATACATTTCGTCTGTATTCACACCTAATTCATGACATTTTCCCAAATGGTATTTAATACAATCATCGCAACGCAAAACCATACTGGCTACCAATCCTAACATTTCCTTGGTCTTTTTATCTAAAGCTCCTTCATCATATGTATTGGTATCTAAGTTCCATAACCGCTTCATCACCAGATTATTCTTACCCAAGATTACTTCGTTCATCTTCTCCCTATAATCATTGAATTCTTGCACCAGTTTACCCATTTTTCATTGTTTTAGAACGTAAAAGTACGAAAGCGCATGTCATTTATTTGTACTTTAAATCCTTCAAATCAACACCATGAAGCATTTATTTGTTTGGATTAGCCTGTGCCTGGTTCAATTTGTGATCGCTCAAAACGGCAGCGAAACCATCAAAGTAACAGATATGTTGAAGATTCAGCAGGTCGGAAATGTACATCTAAGCCCTGACGGCAGTAAAACATTGTTCACAGTTACCAGTATTGAACCCGATGGTGATACCAAATGGGAATACCGGTACATCAACAAACTCTTTCTCCTTCAAAATGATGAATCTGGTACTATCCGTCAGCTAACTAGTCAGCCTGCCGGACAGCCAGTTTGGAGTCCGGATAGCAAGCAATTACTCTTTGTAAGGGCAGTTGAGGGCAAATCGCAATTATTCCTTTTATCCATGGAAGGGGGCGAACCCATTCAGTTGACCAAATTCCGCTATGGAGTGGGTAATCCGAAATGGAGCCCGGATGGAAAAAAGATCCTTTTCTCTGCCAATATTCGATTGGAACAATTGGTAAATGATGAAGAACTCAATCCGGGTAAAAAACCTCCTGTTTGGTCATTGGAAAAACCCGGATTCCCCAATAATGAACACCTACTTAATAGCAATGCGAAAGCAGACCCCGATGGTTCTACTGAAGAAATCAGGGCTTATTTGAACCTGAATGCCTTGGCACAAAAAGCTAAGGTCATCAATAAACTCAACTTTCAGCAAGAAGCGACTACTTCATCAGAGTTGACATTCAACCATTTTTTCATCATGGATGCTAATCCAAATGCAGTTCCGAAAGCCATTACCCATGGCTTCAACCGATTTGGCAGTGCTGATTTTTCACCCGATGGGAAACAATTGATCCTAACCGGAAACGCCGTATTAAATCAACATCCTGATCGAGAATTGGAAGGTCATATTTACCTATGTAACGTAGATGGCAGTAACCTAAAAAAAATATTGGGTGAAGACGGTAAGAATTATAATAATCCTGTAGTATCACCTTCCGGAAAATGGATCGCTTTTCAATTTGGCAATACTTCTTTTGTGAGTATTCCTACACTGGCAATGATGCCACTGAATGGTACTGCAAAGGATATCGTCATCATTCCCTTTGACAGAAACAAGGGTAGCATTACCTGGAGTAAAGACGAACAGTCCTTATATTTCACAGCGCAAAGCAATGGTGGTGCACCCTTGTATCGTGCAGATATAAAAACCCGTCAGGTAACTGCACTCTCTTCTTTTGATGCAGGTATCAGCAGTTTTGATTTACGCGGTAATCAGATTATTTATACCAAAACACAGGTTAGCAATCCATCAGAACTCTACCGCGCTGATTTGAATATGAAGAATGAAGAACGGCTCACTGCTTTTAACCATGAATGGTTGCAACAGAAAAAACTTAGTCTTCCTGAAAAAGCATCTTTTGTCAATGAGAAAGGCATGACAGTAGAATATTGGGTCATGAAACCTACTAACTATGAACCCGGAAAAAAGTATCCTGCTATTCTAAATATTCATGGCGGACCTTCTGCCATGTGGGGACCCGGTGAAAATTCCATGTGGCATGAATTCCAGTATTATGCTGCAAAAGGTTATGTAGTGGTATATGGAAATCCCAGAGGTTCGGGTGGATATGGATTGGATTTTTTACGAGGCAATATCAATGACTGGGGTGCAGGACCCACTTCTGATGTGTTAACTTATCTTGATAAAGCAGGTGCCGGTGGTTTTATTGATACCAGCAGATTGGCTGTCACCGGTGGTTCTTATGCCGGTTATTTAGTAGCATGGATCATTGCACATGATCAACGTTTCAAAGCAGCTTGTGCACAAAGAGGCGTCTATGAATTAGGTACTTTCTTTGGTGAAGGCAATGCCTGGAGATTGGTCCCGAATTATTTTGGTGGTTATCCTTGGGAGGAAAAAGTAATTCCGATTTTGAAAAGAGAATCACCGATCAATTATGTAGATCAAATCAAAACTCCATTTATTATTTTTCATGGAGAGAATGATTTACGTACCGGTGTGATTCAAAGTGAAATGTTATACAAAAGTTTAAAAGTACTGGGCAGAACAGTTGAGTATGTACGTCATCCCGGCGGAACCCATGAATTAACAAGAAGTGGCAATAACAGACAAAGAATTGATCAGATGTTGAGAACCATTGAATTCTTTGATCGATTTATCAAACATTAAATCTACTCTTAACAAAACCTCTGCGCCCTCTTTTCTTTGTGGTTAATGAACGCAACAAAGATGACGCAGCGGTTTTGCCATTTTATTATTTTAATGTTTTCAACCAATCCACCAATCCCAAATGAATTTTTTTCGCCACATCATCATGAAATTTTGGCGTGATGATTTTCTTTTCATCCGCTTCATTGCTTAGAAAAGCAATCTCTACCAAAGCATTCGGAAAATCAGTTGGGGAGTTAAGGGCAAAATTAAAACTTCCAATATTCCCAAATTCATTGAGTTTTAATTCAAGCATTCGTTTTAGTATGGTATGGGTAAGCGGTCTGAATCCGATGTGTTTATAATAAGTACTGGTTCCACTTACATTGGTATTGGCACTGGAGTTCAGGTGTAGACTGATTAATACGTCCGGATTTTGTTCTTGCAGCCAAAGGATGCGGTCTTTGTTATCGAATGTAGTATCATCGGTTCGGGTCATGATGATCTGCTTCACGCCTTTTAGTTTCAGGTATTTCTGAAGTGCTTTTGCAAAACGCAGTGTATATACTTTTTCAGAAGCTTTTGCTTTGACTCCTGTGGCACCGGTGTTGGTTCCTCCATGTCCGGCATCAATGGCTATTTTTAATTTTCGAATATCGAGTAAAGAAGGTTGTCTCTTAATTTTCACCACCAAAGCTCTTCCATTGTATGCAATGCTATACCCCCACTGTTGTTTGTGTTGCAATTCAATGGTAAGCCTGAATACATCATCTTCTGTTTGATGATAGTAAACATTCTTCACTTCCTTTAATGATTTCAACTGTGTGATCCAGTTTGTATTACTCTGTATTCCATAAATGTCTACTACAATTTTAGACGGATTGATCTCCATCCAGCTTTTATACGGAAGTTTTTCCTCCATGATCACACTGATATAATCATAAGCTGAGTCACCCTTAGCGCTAATGGATCCTGTAACATACCAAGGTTTCAATTTATTCAAACTGTCGGTCTTTACATACTGTTGCTCAATATATGCGTGATGAAATTTAGACAACTGAACCAAGTACATCCCCTTTACAGTATCGACCACACGCAGAGCGATATTTGAATCGATATACCCCATTTTAGCGCCACCTAAGCGATCTTCTCCCAAGCCATAAGCCAATGCTGGCAGCTTTCCGGTAGACCTTCCGATCCAAGGTTCATACAAACGGTTTTGTGTGATTCCTTGAAAAGAAACGACCATCAAAAGCAATAAAAGAGAATATTTCATTGGATCAAGTTAATATAAATCCAAACAAAAAGGCCTCACTGCTTTTGAACAGTGAGACCTTTGTTTGAGCAAGCAACCGTAAAACAAAAATCAAATATGTAAAATCTTTGTGAAAAACGGTAATTTTTTGCTGATTTTTTTCTTAGAAATGATACCCATTATCTGCCACTAGCTTTTCGCATATCCTACGGCGGGCATCCTTGGTATTAAAGGGCTCTACTTTGGTGAATCGCTTTAAGCCAATATGCATCATTCTTAATTCATCTCCATCTGCAAAACTATTCAAAGCATCTTTACCTGATTTATTGATACGATCTGCTGCATCATACAGATAAGTACGCATGATATCAACCTGTAACTTAACAGCAGCTTCTCCCTTTTGCTCGGCGAGTTTCATTACCCTTAACAAGGCACTTTCAGCATTGTAGGTTTCTATCGCCATATCAGCAATATTCATCACTACTTCTTGTTCTTTTTCCAGCTGCATCATCAGCTTTTGTACAGCTGCACCAGCTACCATTAGAATGGCTTTTTTGAAGTTGGCAATGTATTTCAGCTCTTTTGCGAATGCACCTTCATCTTCTGCACCAAAGTCTGGAATACTCATCAGTTCTTTCTGAACAGCCATAGCCGGACCCATCAAATCGAGTTTCCCTTTCATGGCACGCTTCAGTACCATATCCACTGTCAATAAACGATTGATCTCATTGGTTCCTTCGTAAATGCGGTTGATACGACTATCACGATAAGCTTTTGAGATCATGTACTCATCACTGAACCCGTTACCACCGTGTATTTGAACACCTTCATCCACTACATAATCCAACACTTCACTACCGTACACTTTCAACATTGCACACTCAATCGCATATTCTTCAGCAGCCCCGAGTAATGCTTCTGCAAAACTCTTACCGCTGTTCATCAGTTCATGTTCTTTGTCATCAATCCATTTAGATGCGCGGTATAAAGCACTTTCACACACCCACATACGAATGGCCATTTCAGCCATTTTATGTTTGATCGCGCCAAACTTGGCGATGGGTAATTTGAATTGTTCACGTGTGATAGCATATTGAATAGATGTGGTAGCCGCACGCTTAGATCCACCCAATGCAGCAGCACATAGTTTCAGTCTACCGATATTTAAAATATTGAAAGCGATGACATGTCCGCGACCAATCTCACCCAGCACATTTTCAACCGGCACTTTACAATCTTGGAAATACAACTGTACAGTAGAAGATCCTTTGATACCCATTTTATGTTCTTCCGGTCCTTGCGTGAATCCTTCAAACCCACGCTCTACAATGAATCCCGTAAACTTATCTCCGTCGATCTTGGCGAAAACAGTATATACATCTGCAAAACCACCATTGGTGATCCAGCATTTTTGTCCATTCAGAATATAGTATTTACCATCATCACTCAATTTGGCTGTTGTCTTGGCACCAAGTGCATCGCTACCGCTATTGGGTTCTGTTAAACCATAAGCACCCTTCCACTCACCGCTGGCAAGTTTGGGAATATATTTTTGTTTCTGCTCTTCTGTACCGAAATATAAGATCGGCAATGAACCAATACCGGTATGTGCAGCTACTGCCACAGAAAAAGAATGTCCGCCACCCAGTCCTTCATTTACAATGGTAGACGTAATAAAATCTTTTCCCAATCCACCATATTGTTCCGGAAAGGAAGTAGAGAGTAATCCTTGCTCTCCTGCCTTTTCTAATAAGGAAGGCATCAAGCCGGTCTCGAGTTTATCAATTCTTTCCACGATAGGAAGCACTTCAGCATCGAGAAACTGCGTACACATATCCATGACCATGCGTTGCTCTTCATTGAAATCCTCCGGTATGAAGGTTTCGAAGGGATTGCTCTCTTTAATGAGCCACTCACCACCCAATAGGGCTTTCGATTGTTTTGTTGTTTCCATGGGAAGACAGTTTTAATATTTTAGTATTAGCGTATAGCGTATGGTTCATGGCAAATAGTAATACTATTAAACTTAAAAAATTCACTACTATAATCTATTTGCAATCAGCAATAAGCTATC
Source organism: Chitinophagaceae bacterium (assembly GCA_016741945.1). Classification (GTDB taxonomy): domain Bacteria; phylum Bacteroidota; class Bacteroidia; order Chitinophagales; family Chitinophagaceae; genus Sediminibacterium. Next base: position 10 of record JACVCQ010000144.1, on the reverse strand, counting down.
ATGTCAGATT
>JACVCQ010000143.1 GCA_016741945.1 Chitinophagaceae bacterium | reverse complement strand
TCGTAAGAGCGTAAAGAAAATGCAGAGCATCGAAAAAATGCTGGCTGATGGCAGTGCTGAAAGCCTGACCAAAAAAGAAAGATTGACATTGAGTCGTGATAAAGATAAAATGGAAAAAGTACTGGGTGGTATCGCACAGTTGGGTCGTCTTCCGGCAGCTTTATTCCTGGTTGATATCGGTCACGAACATATCGCATTGGCAGAAGCTAAGCGTTTAGGTATCACAACTTTTGGTATGGTAGATACCAACTGCGATCCTAATAAAGTAGATTTTGCTATTCCTGCGAATGATGATGCTACTAAGTCTATTGCTATCATCACTAACTATATCGTTGCTGCCATTGCAGAAGGTTTGGCTGAACGTCAAGCTTCTAAAGATGAAGAAGAAACAGAAGATAGCAACAACGAAAACGAAGCAAAAGCACGCAGATTAGAAGCTGAAGCACAAGCTGAAGCTGCACGTGGTGGCCGTCGCGGTGGTGCCGGTGCTGGTGAAGGAAGTGGTGCTCCTAAGCGTCGTGTTCCTGGAAGCCGTCGTCCAGCTGGTGGCGGTGGAAGCAGATAATGAAGTAATCAGATTGGGTCATTGCGTCATTATCTCTTCAGATAGTGACATAATGACCCAATTTATATATACACTTCAGTCTTTTGATGATCAGGCATCGTATTTGACAATACCTGTTCATCATTTCATAAAATAAGCGTTCTGATACAGCCCATAATTTTGCGCGTCATCAGATACATTTCAATCAACATTCAAAATTCAACATACCATGAGTACTGTAACAATTACAGCCGCTGATATCAACAAATTACGCCAGGCCACAGGTGCCGGCATGATGGATTGCAGAAAAGCTTTGACTGAAACCAATGGTGATTTCGAAGCTGCGATCGACTGGTTGCGTAAGCAAGGACAGAAAGTTGCTGCTAAGCGTAGCGACCGTGAAGCAAAAGAAGGTGTGATCATCGCTAAAACTTCAGCTGATAACAAAACCGGTTTTGTGGTTTGTATCAGTTGCGAAACAGATTTCGTATCTAAGAATGCAGATTTCGTTGCTTTTGCACAAACCATTGCTGATGCAGCTGTTGCTAACAATGTAAAAAGTGCGGAAGAACTGAGTGAAGTAGTGATCAATGGTTCTAAAGTAGCAGATATGATCAATGATAAACTGGCAGCTATCGGTGAAAAAATCGGTATCGCTAAGTTTGAAAGAGTAGAAGCTCCTTATGTAGCATCTTATATCCATGGTGCATACCGTATGGGTGTATTGGTTGGATTAAGCACTGAAGCTGCTGAAGCCGGTAAAGATGTAGCTATGCAAATTGCTGCGATGAACCCATTGGCAGTAGATGCGAATAGCATTCCTGCTGAGACTATTGAAAGAGAAAGAGCGATTGTGGTAGATACCATGAAAGCAGATCCTAAAATGGCAGGTAAACCGGATGATATGATCGCTAAGATCGCTGAAGGTAAACTGAATGCATTCTTCAAAGAGAATAATTTGTTGGGACAAGCTTTTGTAAAAGATGGTAGCATCACTGTAGAAGCTTACCTGAAAAATGCAGGTAACGTTACTGTTACCGGATTTAAGCGTGTGGCTTTAGGTTAATTTAATTCAGATATTTTTATAGTAAGGGAGATGAGTGATCATCTCCCTTTTTTATGTTGTGAACTTTTGAAAAGTTGATGATCTGTTTTTACTTTTCATATAGGATAATATTCAATCCGTGTAAATTACTCAGCTGCTTGTCTGAGGTAATAAGTGGAATATCAAGTGTTATAGAGGTGGCTGCAATAATACAGTCAGGTAATTTAAGATTTGTATTCTTTCTAACTTCAATTGTATTCTTTTTAATTTCCTCAGTTATGTTTTCAATTTTTAATTCAGCTAAAAAAGAAGTAATGATTTTCTGCTCTCGCAGACTGATCTTTTTGTAAGAGAGAAGTTCTAGCTCTGAGATGATGGATAAGTAAAGATCTTTTCCGTTAAGGAAAGTGGCTAGTGTTTCATCGCCACCTAATAAATACAAAACTGCGTTTGTATCTAACAGGAGTTTATTGCCATTCATTGCGTAAACTCTTTTGTATTTCCAACGCGTCAGTTTTTAGCTTGATGCTTCCGCAATATTTCAGGACATCTACACCTGCTTTTAGCTTGATTTTTTTTTCAAGCAATTTTATCTGCTTTTTAGATGCGCCCTTTTTTAAGACTAAAACCATTTTGAACCATTTTAGGTAAATATACGATTAATTTTTTGCTCGAATAGTCAACAGTCATTGTGCTTGATTTTTAGAAAGTTTTAGAACTTTCCAAAAGTCGATGATTATTCATAACAACGGTTAGCTATTGACCTTCTAAATCTCTTCTAACAAACTCAACCCATTTCTTCTGTTCTATTGTATTCAAAAGAATGGTTGGTTGGAATCCTGTCTTGTCTATAGGCTTTTTGTCTGTCCAGCTTGACTTTACAATGGGTATGGTCAAAAAGTACTTATCATAAGGCAATGCAGTTGGGATCGACATACCTTCATAATCCATCATGCCAATGGTATTGATTCCGTAGGTGGTTGTTTTTTTACTTTGTTGGGCGATATGAAAAAAATACTCTGTCGAGCTCCCACAAAGATCGTCTACGATCAGCGCTATTTTCTTGGGTCTTTGTAAGATGGAATCCAATGGAAAGGTTACACCCGGGATAGGATAAAATGTTTTCTTAGTTGTAGGAAGTTCCTGATAGGCTTTCTTATAAGCTGCAATCGTTTCATCAGGGAAGTATTTTTTATATTCTTCCGGTATAGGGTTCAATACGTAGGGTTCTAGATCTTTTAACTTCAACTGTACATTTTCAGGCGTAACACGTAGATAAGTATCATATTGAAGTATGGGATTTGTCATGAAATAAGATAAAAATGAGACCCAACCTGTGTTACCACCACCATTTCCTGTTAAGTCAACAATTAAGTAATCACTGGCCTTTATCATTGAATCATTTTTTGTAACCAATTGCTGAATTTTATCATCATTGTTTAAAAAGCTGGGAATTTTTAAGTAGGCTGTTTTAGAAGATAGGTTTTGAAAATCAAGACCATTATTATCATTCAGCCATGTACTCAGTTCTTTCTTCTCAGCTTGTGATAATGCCGTTGGATAGATTTTTCCAAACATGCTTTGATTCCATATCTGTAATAAATTACCTTTTTGTTTTGCAGGAATATCTGTCGTAATAAAGTAATTATACTCTTTGGCAATGAAACCATTCTTTGATGTACGTAAAGTCAAATAAACCAAGCCTACCGGAATAGTAGGATCTTTTGATGCGATTACAATTCCCTTAAAAGTGTTCGGTTGTGTTTTTTGTATCGCTAATTTTAGTGAAGTATCCGCATTGATCCAAATGCCTTCGATATCAGCTAGTTCTTTCTTCAAGATCTTCTCTTGAAAATACTTTTCTGAGAATGTGATGATTTCTCTATCATAATCATCAGCGTTGATGTAACGTAATATAAAATGTTTGTCTTTAAAGAACCTGATATACTCTTTCATTAGGTAGAAACAAGCTTTCGGGTTTGTTTCTTTGGAAGCTCTTTTCTCAATGGCCTTAACCAGCGCTTTATATGCAGGTTGTGTATTGTTATTCACTTTTGCAGGAAAACCGGCGTAGTTCTCTTCTGTCTTAAGAATCATCTTGTTTAGATTTTCAAGACAGTTGCAGTTATTGCTTTGGGAGAAGAGATTAGTAGTGAATAGTTGTAAACTAATCAAGAAGCAAACAATCTGTTTCATTTCCTAAGTTATTTTCTAAAGTATGAATAGTCTAAAATAACTGAAAATTAATGAGTGGCGGGTTCACGATGATCATAGCTTAATACCTCACTCAACTTCCAAATACCATCTTCCATTAACCAAACATGTGTGAATTTAGCGGTACTGCTGTGTACATCTGTTTTACCTTGTTCTCGGATATAAAAAAGATGAATCCCCATTTGAATAGCACCGTATAGTTTTCCGTTGTTGTATAATGGAAATACTTCCAAACTATTGGCATCTACTTTCCGAATCGGTTTTTTAGTGGAAGAAGCACAGATGTATTGTTTGATGTTCTCAAAAAATTTCGTTCTGTCCTGAAATCCACTTTGATCATGATAAAATTTGAGATCCTGTGCCATACGGCTTTCTAAATAAGCGATATCACATTGATTAAAACTCCGTTCAAAGAAGAGACTGTCTTGTTGTTTGAGTTCAAGGAAGAGTGGAGATTTTTTGTCATTTTGCCCTACAGTAGTACTAGCTGTAATTAAGAGTAGTAAAAAGGTATTTATAATTTCTCGAGTCATGTATATCTGCTTTCTAGAAAGAACACTTTAAGATAGCATTTTAGCGACCAATGACATTTAATAATCCATATTGGAGCTTTTGGAAAATCTTAAAACTGTTCAAAAGTTGATGAGCAAAAAAGCTATCATTTCAAGTAGCTTAAGGTCAATTTTTTTTGAGGTTTGTTTATCTATGTAAATAATACCTCAAAAAAATCAAAGCGTCTTATATAACATGCTTTACTAATTTTTAAAATTTAGCAAAAAGGTTTACAACAACGCAATATGTAAACTAAATAATCCTATTAAGCAAAACCGGGAGGGGGTGTGACCGGTTTCAAGGATGCATCAAAAAAATTTATTTGTTGGACGAACATTCCTGGAATTTTAATACCTTGTTTAGGTGGTTTTATAATGGACTGGTACTCTTTACCAGAGTTATAATCAGGTTTAATTACAGCCCACACCTCTTTATCTGCCCATGTAACAATTTGGTTATTACCGTCAACAATGTCAATAACCCTGTTTTTTTGCCAAAACATAGTTCGTACATAAAGACTGGGATTGCTTACAAATTTATAAGTATCAGTAGTAGTTACAGTTTCGCTAACCGTGACACTAAATCCAAACTTTGCTTCAAATTCAGCTGAGAATATTTCTGATTTCAATCCAAACTGTAATCCAATTTCTACACTTTCCTGAGTAGACACAGATTGAGTGATTGCAATATTGTGAGTGATGGGTTCAGCTCCCGGCACGTTTAAGTGATCGCTATCTTTCACTTTTTCCCATGTATCCGTTATACGAATTCGTAAGCCTGAGACGCCGCCGTAATATTTTCCATAAATTGATTCAGTAACACCACGTTCAGTACGTTCGCCACCTTTATAAAGAACTCCCTGATTTCGCAATTCAACCCGCCAATCTCCTGGATCTACCCATTCACACAATATTGGTAGCAAATTATAATTCTGTATATATGAAACTTCACTAGCAGGATTATTTATTTCTTCATAAGGTGTGTTCGGAATCGGGTAAGGAGCTTTTGAGTCTGACATGTTACTAATTTTTGTTGATAAATACAGGGTTACACTTTTTTTTATTTTAAAAGTAAAACTGTATTACTATTTAAAATTTGTCAATGTTGAAATTAATGGTCAATTAGATCATTGCTATCATTATGGTTTTGATATACTTAGTCTAGGTTTAACGATCACTGCAAATTGAACAAATCAATTTTCTCTTTTATGTAAAATAAGCTATTTAATTGTAAAAAAATAATGTCTAATACATGTTTTTAAAATCCCGCCTTTTTATTATACCTAAACCTGCCACATAATCATTTGATTGTATTAACCTATATATTGGAACTTTTAGAAAGTTTCAAAACTTTCCAAAAGTTAATTATGATTATTGTTTGATAAAAATATAGCCACCCTTGGTCGCACCCCAGACTTGTTTCCCTGTTGCATCAAAACCTTGGTCCCAGGAATGAAGTTTCCCTTCTGTTAGAACAATTTTTGTGGTGGTATATTTTGCGCCTCGTAAATCTGATGGACATTTATCCACATTTGTTCCGCCTTCATAAGTATCCTTATTTTTTGTAAGTGTTACGGTGCAACCCTCTTTTAGTTCTATTAGATCAAAACTCAGTTTATCTTTTTTGAGTTGGTCATTTTGCAATCCGGCAAACGATATTGCATTTTTAATGGTATATATATCACTTGTGAAAATATTTTTGGAGGGATGTTGCAAATGATACACACGCTGGCGGTAAGGTTTATCTAATGTAGAAGCGTCGGCTTGTTCAACATACAACCATTTACCATCTGTTCTGTTGGTCCAAATGGGTGTCATCACAAGACTAATATTGAAATAGCTGCTATCCGTTTTGGATTGTAATTCACTGGAGAATTTTCCCTCCATTAATGAGGCGAGCTTTTCTAATTCAGGATCTACTGAATTTGCTTTTTTGGATGTAGTATATCCTAGTACCGCTAATAGTACTAGGAGGAATAATATATTTTTAACCATGGTAAAATTCCCTTTTGTTAAAATGTTTGTTTACACATCGTATCAGTACATAAAGTTCCTTTCGGAGGAAAACCTATTGAATTGGTAGACTAATATATATGTTTTATTTTGATACACCTTAGCTTTTGAGCCACGAAAGTTCAGATACTACTATTATTGATGCCGTATTCTTTGTTTTCCATTTTCCAAAGAATCCACCAAATAAACGAACAGCTGAAAAATAGATGGTAGTTAGTCGAAATTTATGTTTTCGTAGAATTATTTTAAAGATAAGGTCCGACTCTTTTCTACTTATACAGATTTGTGATTTGAATTGATACAGCACATCCTGAAACATAGAGGCATATTAAG
>JACVCQ010000142.1 GCA_016741945.1 Chitinophagaceae bacterium | reverse complement strand
CTCCGGGTATGAAATTCAATTTTGCTTATGATGTTTCTCGCTTTTTGGATGCATCTATCAAAGAAGTTCTGAAAACATTAGTCGAAGCTTTCATTTTAGTATTCATTGTGGTATTTATTTTTCTACAAGATTTTCGTTCTACTTTGATTCCTGCATTAGCAGTACCTGTAGCACTGGTTGGCACGCTGGCTTTTATGCAAATGCTGGGATTCTCAATTAACCTCCTCACATTATTTGCATTGGTATTGGCTATTGGTATTGTGGTTGATAATGCTATTGTAGTAGTTGAAGCTGTACATGTAAAAATGGCTGAGCATCATATGAATCCTATGAATGCTACAATAGCTGTAATGAAAGAAATCAGTGGAGCATTGATAGCCATTACATTGGTGATGTCTGCAGTATTTGTTCCGGTAGCATTTCTTTCCGGCCCTGTAGGAGTGTTTTATCGTCAATTTTCGTTGACACTTGCTATTTCTATTGTGATATCCGGTATTAATGCCGTTACGCTTACGCCTGCATTATGTGCATTGATGTTAAAGCATGAACCAACTCGAGTAAAAAAGAATCTATTAGCCAAATTCTTTGATGGATTTAATAAAAGGTATGATCAGACATCTTCAAAATATCAGCGACTGATTGGGACCATTGTTACTAAGCGAGTAGTTACAATGACACTTCTGATTGCATTTTTTGCAGCAACATGGGGAGTATCCGCAATTCTTCCAAGTGGCTTTATACCCACAGAAGATCAAGGGATGGTGTATGTGAATGTTACAACACCACCTGGTTCTACTGTTGAAAGAACTGAAACAGTAATGCAACAAATACAGGAAGCCATAAAAGATATGGAAGCGATTGAGAATATTTCAACCTTGGCTGGGTATAGTTTAGTAACTGAAGTTGCAGGAGCGTCCTATGGAATGGCAATGATCAATCTAAAACCATGGAAAGAACGAGCGGTATCTGTTAACCAACTGATTGAAGAACTTCGGGAAAAAACGGTGTTTATCAAAGATGCTGATATCGAATTTTTTCCACCACCAACAGTGCCGGGCTTTGGTAATGCAAGTGGATTTGAAATGCGGATTTTAGATAAAACAGGAACCGGGAATCTTCAGCAGACTGCCGCGATTGCTAATGATCTGATTGATACACTCAAAAAAACAAAAGAAATCGGATCGGCTTTTACCAGTTTTGACCCCAACTTCCCGCAATACTTGATACATGTTGATCAGGATATGGCTGCAAAAAAGGGAGTAACAGTTGATAATGCGATGAGTACACTGCAAACCTTAATCGGAAGTTACTATGCCACCAACTTTATTCGATTCGGTCAGATGTACAAAGTAATGGTGCAGGCATATCCACAATACCGTACTAAGCCTGAAGACCTATTGAATTTATATGTAAAGAATGATAAGGGTAATATGATTCCTTATTCCACTTTTATCAGATTGGAAAGGGTCTTTGGCCCTGAGCAATTGACCCGTTATAATATGTATACTTCTGCATTGATTACAGGTGATGCAGCTACAGGCTTTAGCAGTGGAGAAGCTATTGAAAAACTCAAACAAACTGCCGGTGAATTATTGCCCAAAGGGTTTAGTTACGAATGGTCTGGCATGACTCGGGAACAGATTCTTTCAGGAAATCAAGCTGTATTCATATTTGGTATCTGTTTATTATTTGTATACCTATTATTAGCAGCACAATACGAAAGTTTTCTCTTGCCTTTGTCAGTGATCTTATCATTACCAGCAGGTATTTTTGGCGCTTTCTTCAGCTTAAAACTATTCGGATTGGAAAATAATATCTATGCTCAGGTGGCGTTGGTAATGTTGATTGGATTATTGGGTAAAAATGCCATTTTGATTGTTGAGTTTGCAATTCTCAGAAGAAAACAAGGACACCGTATTGCCGATGCTGCTATTGAAGGGGCAGTGTCTAGATTACGTCCTATCCTTATGACATCTTTTGCATTCATAGCCGGATTGATACCTCTATGTATAGCATCCGGTGCAGGAGCAATGGGGAATAGATCTATTGGTACAGCAGCAGCCGGAGGAATGTTCATCGGAACCATTTTTGGAGTACTTGTAATTCCAGGTTTGTACTACTTATTCGCAGTTTTATCTGAACATACCCAGCCCAAATTAATAAAGGAATCAGTCGTAATAGCCGAAGAGAGTACAGAACAATTTAGTGACCAATAAAAATTTGAGAATTATGAATCTATATATATTGAATAATAAGTTCATCATAATGATGATAACCATCATTATGATGGGAAGTTGTGCAGTACCAAAAATTACTAATCAGTTTAAAGAAATTGAATTACCTGCTTCATTCGCGGATAAAAATGATACCGTAAGTCTTGCACAATTAGACCTAAAAACATTTTTCAGTGATACTGCTTTATACGGATTGATTGAAATAGCTATTGAAAATAATCCCGATATCCAGAAAGCTTTGAGAAGAATTATGATGGCACAGGCTCAGCTACAAATGGCTCATAATGCAAGGCTGCCTGTAATAGATGCTGTAGCAACTGGTGGCTTTAATAAATTTGGAAAATATACCATTGATGGTGTGGGTAATTTTGATACCAATCTGTCACCCAATATTAACAAGGATCAGCGAATACCTATATTGACTCCTGATCTATTTCTTGGCTTTAGAAGCAACTGGGAAGTGGATATTTGGGGAAAATTGAATGATAAAAAGAAAGCGGCATTATCCAGATCTTATGCTGCGGAAAAGGAACGGCAATGGCTAACCACTCAATTAGCAGCACAAGTAGCATCAATGTATTATGAGTTGCTCGCATTAGATAGTGAGTTAGCTATTTTGTATAAGAACTTGCGTTTGCAAGAAGATGCATTAGAGGTGGTTAAAATTCAAAAGAGCGGTGGTAGAGCTACAGAACTTGCAGTACAACAATTTGAATCGCAACTCTATACTACCCGTAGTTATATTGTAAGTTTGAAGCAGGGTGTCATAAAAACCGAGAATGAATTAAATCTTTTATTGGGTCGATTACCACAGCCAATCAAAAGATCTAACAACATTTTTACTGGGTCAGTTTTGCCGGAAATAAAGACAGGAATACCTTCACATTTGTTGGTAAGAAGACCGGATATACAAGCTTCACAGATGAAGCTAATTGCAGCAGGATTTGACGTGAATGCTGCAAAAAAATCTTTTCTTCCTTCTTTGAATATTACACCTTACACAGCACTTCATTCTTTCAATGCATCCATGATATTTACGCCTGCATCTATAGCTTATGGGGTAATAGGGGGAGTTAGTGGACCGGTATGGAACCGAGGAAGACTAAAAGGAATGTTAAAAGAAGCGGTAGCTTCAGAAGGAGAAGCATGGTATGATTACCAACAATCTGTATTCACAGCGTTTCAAGAAGTGGTGACCTGTATGAATGCGATTACTAACAATACTAATCTATTTGAACTAAAAAAGAAACAAGTATCTGTACTGGAATCGGCTGTATCAACGGCCCGTGAGCTGTATGTTACTGGTTATGCTTCTTATTTGGAAGTGATCACAGCACAAAAAGGAGCATTAGAAACGCAACTAGAATCAGTATCCACTTACAAAAATGTATTGTTATCGCAAGTAGACCTTTATCGGGCTTTGGGTGGAGGCTGGCAATAAATTGATTGCTGACATAATAACGGCGTTTGAAATACGTTTTGTAACTTGAGCAGGCCTTAATGCCATCAAACCCCCATGTCTGTTATGGAAAGAATAGGCACATTAATCAATAAGCTCAAAGAGCAATTGGAGCAAGGAGCGGATGCTACCTCTTTATTAATGAATACCCGCTTATTACTGGCTGAGCTACAAACTCAGTTGCAGCAAAATCCTGTACCAATAAAGGGCAAAGTATCAGTAGTCATGCCGGGCTCTTTTGAAACAAAATCATTGACACCAGAAGCAGAAGAAGTAGTAGCTACTCAAATAGCATTGCCGGCGCAAGAAAATACCATTACACAACATCAGGCACCTTCAGTTGCGGATACCAATTGGGCCATGAATATACCTGTTGAAATTCCTACCTTGGTTCATCAAGCTTCAACAGGTACTGCTAAAGAAGTATATGAATTGAATCAAATGTTGGTGACCAAATTTGAACAACCAGAAATTAATGAAAGGCTAAGAGAAGATAAAACAGAAGTGGCAGCAGTATTACAAGCGGCTCCGGTTCGTGATTTAAAAAAAGCGGTTGGTATTAATGACCGCTATTTATTCGTGAATGAACTATTTCGTGGTGATGAAAGTATGTATGAGCGAAGCATGAAAACTATTAATAGATTTTCTATTTATCCCGAAGCTCAATATTGGATTGAACGCGAATTAAAAGTAAAAATGGGTTGGGATGAGGGATGTGAGACTGTGAAACTATTTGATCAGTTAGTAAGAAGACGGTTTGCGTGAATATAATCCATGATCTTATTGCCAGCTCCCGACTTTTCCTTTACATAATTTCCGGCTGCTTTACTTGCTTGTTCCAATAAACCTGAATCATTTAGAAGTACTAGTAATTGTTCCTCCAACTCTAACGCATCCTCAATGCTATAAGCGGCTTCTCTTTCAACCAATTCAATGGCTTCCGTATATTTATTATAAACAGGCCCGAATACCAGTGGTTTATAAAATACAGCGGCTTCTAATGCATTGTGAATACCATCGTCTCCAAATCCTCCGCCAATATAAGCAATAGTGGCATAACGATAAATACTGCTAAGCATACCCATATTATCCATAATCAGGACGTGTACACCCTCGGGTACATGATTCTTCTCTTTGAGTAATGAATACCGAATTGTATGGGTATACAGTTGCTCACACTCTTTCAATCGATCTTCATCAATATCATGTGGTGCAATGATGAAACGGATATCAGGATGATGATTCACAAAATGATCCAGTGCTTCATCATCTTCTATCCAGGTACTACCTGCAATAATCACAGGATAATGACTACAGAATTGTTCAATAAGTTCGAAAGAAGCAGAGGAATCCGCAATCTGAATCACACGATCAAAACGGGTATCTCCGCTGATGGAAGCTTTATGGGCGTATCCAATTTGTACTAATCTTGACAGCGAAGCTTCATTCTGAACAAACAAATGTGAAAAGCACTGTAACATCTTTCTATAAAAAGCACCATACCATTTAAAAAATGGCTGATCTTCTCTGAATACCCCTGAGATTAATAGAAGTGGAATATCTCTTTCTTTGATTTCATTCAGGTAATAAAACCAATATTCATATTTTACGAAAAGCACCAATGATGGCTGTACGATATTTAAAAATTTCTGAGCCGTGTAAGGACGATCCATTGGTAAATAACAAATATGGTCTGCAACCGGATCATTCTTTCTGACCTCATATCCCGATGGAGAAAAAAACGTCAGCAAAATAAAATATTGAGGATAGCGATATCGGATGGCTTCCAGCAAGGGCTTGCCTTGTTCAAATTCACCCAATGAAGAACAGTGCATCCATACGACCGGACGATCATTCTTATGGAAAATCGCATGCAGTTTCCTGAATTGATGTTTTCTTCCACTGACCCATAAACCTGCCTTTGGGTTGTAAAAAGAGAGCAACCAGGCAGCTTTTGGATATAGCCATACAAACAGACGATAAAATTGTCGCAAGTACAATGATTTATGGCCACAAATTAAGAACTTAAACCGATTTAGATGATGTTGAATGTGAAACCTATTTCAGGCATTTTTGCAGTAGTTTTGCAGCGAAAGGAATGAATATATGAGACCCATACAAATGGTAGATACCCGTACCCAGTACGAGCACATAAAAAAAGAAGTGGATGCAGCAATTCAAGATGTATTGAATAGTGCTGCATATATCAATGGTAAAGCTGTACAGGATTTTGCTGCATCATTGAGCCAATATTTAGGAGTAAAGCATGTTATTCCCTGCGCAAACGGTACAGATGCTTTACAAATAGCTATGATGGCTTTAGGGTTACAACCGGGTGATGAAGTCATTACACCCTCATTTACTTATATCGCCACCACAGAAGTGGTAGCTTTATTAAAGCTTACGCCTGTTTTTGTAGAAGTAGATCCAAAAACATTTTGCATAGATCCGGAAGCAATACGCAAAGCCATCACCTCTAAAACCAAAGCTATCGTGCCTGTTCATTTGTATGGACACGCCGCTCCTATGGAAGAAATATTGGCCATTGCTAAAGAGTTCAATCTCTATGTTATTGAAGACAATGCACAAGCCATTGGGTGCGATTATACTTTTTCAGATGGAACCGTGAAAAAGACGGGAACCATGGGTACCATTGGAGCCACTTCTTTTTATCCCAGTAAAAATTTAGGTGCATATGGGGATGGAGGGGCCATTTTTACCAATAATGATGCTTTGGCAAAACAATTGAAAATGGTGGCAAATCATGGACAGCAAAAAAGATATTATCATGAAGTGGTAGGATGTAATTCTCGATTAGATACTATTCAGGCTGCCATTCTAAATATAAAATTGGGGAAACTAGATGCTTACAATGCGGCGAGACAATCTGTTGCTGATTTTTATAATAAAGCTTTTGCCGGTAACGCGAAGATCATTACACCATTTGTAGCGGCATAAGGTAATCATGTGTATCATCAGTACACTTTGGAATTGAATGATGTGAATAGAG
>JACVCQ010000141.1 GCA_016741945.1 Chitinophagaceae bacterium | reverse complement strand
GGTTAATACGCCATTGATATTTTGCCATTGGTTATTCTTGCCCTGTCCGTGCCAGCCGCTCAGATCATTATTATTTAACAGCTGGATAGGTGCTCCCCAAACTACGGGTGTTGTTCGCTTCAGCAAAGGAGCTCTTTCTCCTGTAAATGTATAGGTCTTACCATTACTTGCCTGAATGGTTCCTTTGAGTTGGTCATTTTGAAGTGTGGCTTCCAGTACCATTGCTTTATCGGTACGATCCCATTGTGGTGGAATGGAAAAATGAATTTTCCCTTCCTGCACATGTACTTCTGCAATGGGTCTTGCACTACCTCCATCTGCTACAAATTGCCCTACCAGGGTTTTAATCCCAGATAATTTGATCTCTAGCCAAGACGGTGCTACCCGATCTCCCATGTTTACAGTGAGATCCCATCTTCCAATAACATCATTATCCGCCATATTTTTTTCTCTAACGGAAAAAGCACTAACAATGGTAAAAGCAACTGCTGCTATCACAAATAGCAAAGCACGGTTGGTATATAATTTCATAGATCGTAATTTGAATATTGAAGATAAGAAAGTATCGTTTTATCTTTTTTAAAAAGCGGTGTATACAGCCTGCATTCATTATTTTTTGGCAACAATCATGATTCCATTTCCTGATACAACGGGTAACAGAAAGTCAAGTATCATACACAACAGTATCAGTGGATACAAGATGATAAAAGAAATCAATACAATTATTTTCAGTGGTAGAACATATGCATTAAAAAGAATAAAATGACTGTTCAATAACTCATTACTCAACTTACCCCAAAAGCCATATGTGTACTTTGTTTCAGTGATCGTAAAATGATTTTGGGTCAACAGTGCTTTTATACTTAACTCGGTATATGTTTTTTGATTTTTCTGAAGGCTTTCATAGTTATCATATTGGCTAATAATACGTTTATAAAAAGGCAATAGTATGGTATTATTTACCGGCACATACAATAAAAGCTCTCCGCCTGTCTTCATAGATTTATACAATTGAGCCAATGCTATATTATCATTAATACAATAGGGTAAAACAGATAAGCATAAGGAAATATCGTACTTGTCTGATTCATGAAAAGATTCGATTCCTATTTGCTCAAAATCAACATGTGCATACTGCTGCACTTTTGCATATTGTTTACAAAATGAAACATTGCTTTCTGCTCGATCCAATCCTTTAAAAAAGCTTTTTGTATATACTGCGGCGTAAGGAAAAAGAAATTGACCTTCGCCACACCCAACATCAAGTAGCGAAAATGAGTCAGTTTTTCTTGCTAATAATTTCTTTAGCCGTTTTGCAATATGCCATTTTCGAAGTTGTGTTAAATAATTAGACAGATAAATAATAAGTATCCATTGTGGGTGGTTGAACAACCATTTCGGATACTGATGTGTAAAAATCTTTAACGGCTCTTTCTGCTTCAAATCAGGCATTTAGAAGTTCAATATAAAAGTCGATGAACAAAGAAAAAAATATTCATCAATGAGCTTGTTCAATTCTCATGCTTGAATTAATCAGAATACCGCCTTCTACTCATATAAAAATTGAGTTTACTGTCAATTTCTAATGAAAACAGCTTCATATACCCGGTTTGATTATTCTCCTTTCCACTATTTTATCGCTGCAATCCTGTAGAGATTTTTTGATCGAAAAGCGGCAATAAGCCGAATAAGTCATTGATTTTGATATACATAACTTTTTATATAAATAATTATTTACACTTTTCAAACTTCGACTGGTTGATCAATTTATTCGGGTATAAATCACTTTTAAACTGTTTTTTGTATCTTTTCTACCCTATCTAATACCTAAACTGACAATTATGAAAAAAATGTTACCGCACTTGTGGTGCTGGTGTTTGTTATTATGTAGCACACTCAGTATTGCACAAAACCGCACAATCACAGGTAAAGTTGCAGATGCAAAAGGACAGCCTATTCCTTATGCCAGCATTCTCATCAAAGGCACCAAAACAGGAGCCAATGCCAATGAAGATGGCGCATTTACACTTGCTATTCCTTCCGGAAAAGTAGCCTTACAAGTTAAAGCCATTGGTTATGAAGACAGAGAGGTAGAAGTGGGTACCGACAACAATCTCTCAATCTCTTTACGCAATGGTACGGCCATGAGTGAAGTAGTGGTAACCGCTTTTGGTGTAAAACAACAGAAAAAAGCATTGGGTTATGCTGCTACTGAGATCAGTAATAAAGACCTGTTGGAAAGTAAGCAGCCCAACCTGATCAATGCCATCCAAGGACGAGTTGCCGGTGTGCAGATCAACTCAACTGGTGGTGGTCCGGGTCAGGGTGCGCGCATTGTGATTCGCGGACCTAAGAGCTCATTAGGTAGCAACCAACCTTTATTTGTCATTGATGGTGTAATCGTTGATAATAGTACGGTTGTAGAAGGAGGCAATGCCGCTTTGAGAGGCATGAGTAACAGGATCTCTGATTTGAATCCCGATGACATTGAAAGACTTTCTATTTTAAGGGGTGGTGCTGCAACAGCACTCTACGGTTTCAGAGGCAGTAATGGTGTAATCGTAATTACCACTAAGAGTGCCAAGACCGGTAAAATGCGTGTGAGTTATACAGCTACCGTAGGTACGGAAGAAGTCAATAAGTTTCCGGATGTACAAACCACGTATACACAAGGATACAATAACACTTATAACAGAAATGATTTCTTCCCATCATTTGGTCCAACCGTAGCAGCCGGTAAATCAGCCGATCCTACCCACCCTGATCAACTGTTCAATCATTATGCTCGAGCCTATGAAAGAGGTTATCAATACCGCAACACAGTAAACATCAGTGGTGGAACCGAAAAAGCATTGATCAACTCTTCTTTCGGCTATTTCAAACACAAAGGTGTTTTACCGAATACAGACTACTCCAATTTCAATGCGCGCCTGAATGCTACATTGAAGCTCAGTGATAAATTAAAACTCAATCCATCCGTAAACTATATCAGTAGCGGTGGCCTGCGCTACAATGCCGATCGTTTTAATGAAGGTCTTACTTACTGGAGTCCAAGATGGGATGTTCGTGATTATAAAAACGCTGATGGCACCCATAAAACTTATGGCAATAACAACCCAATCTTCGGTTCTTATTACAACCTATTCAAGGATAAAGTAGATCGTGTAATTTCCAATGTAGCCATCAACTATGCTCCCATTAGCTGGTTAGACATTAGTTATCGAGTAGGTTATGATTTCACATCAGACAGCAGAAGGGCTACTGCGCCTGCGCAAGTACCCCGTACCGGTGTTATCAATTTTGCTGACAATGCTTTGGGATTTGTTGGAGAATATCGTATCCTAAATAAAATTCTGAACAGTAATTTATTGATGACCGGTAAATTCAATTTGAGTGATCATTTTGGTTTAACGGTTAGAGCGGGCCATGATCTTGTAGACCAAACGTATAATTTTCAGCAAACTGAGGGTCGTGAATTAGATGTGCCAACACTACTCTCTCTCAACAATGCAAAATTCGTAACACAAAACAGTCGCCAAACAGCACTCAGAACCATGGGTATTTTTGGAGATGCTACTTTGAGCTATCGAAATTTTGTATACCTATCCGTAACCGGACGTAATGACTGGGCAAGTTCTGTTGCCAGTGGTAACCAAAGTTTCTTTTATCCGAGTGCTAGTTTGAGTTATGTATTCAGTCAGCATTTTGAATTGCCCTCTTGGATTTCTTATGGTAAACTACGTGCATCATTTGCAAAGATTGGTATTGCTCCGGTAACACCTTATCTCACCAACACTTATTACAACAATGCATTTGGACAACCTGTAAATAATGTCATTGGTTGGACCAGAGATGATGTAAGAGGTGCTACTGAACTTAGACCTGAGTTTACAGATAACCGTGAAGTAGGTCTTGAAATGCAGTTTCTAAATAATCGCGTAGGTTTTGATATTAGTTATTATAAGATCAATAGTAAGGATGTAGTAAACCCCGTGTTGGTTCCTAACTCAACCGGATTCAATTCTTTCATTCTAAACTCCGGTGAGATTGAGAACAAGGGTATTGAATTGGTAGTGAATGGTACACCTGTTAAGACGAACAATTTTACCTGGGATGCGAGTGTGAACTTCACCAGCAATCGTAATAAAGTAATTAGTCTGGCACCTGGTTTAACAGATATTGTGATTGGTAGTCAGTTTGGTTATCTTAATAGTGGTGCTACACAACGTTGGGTGGTAGGTCAGCCGGTAGGGGGTTTATATGGTATCACGTATCAGCGTTTTTATGGATCTGCTCCGGATGACAGGATCACACTTCGTAGAGATCTTCCGATGTTAATTGCTACTACCGGTACCGGTGCTGGTTTCCCTATTCGTGATGTAACCAATCAACGTTTAATAGGTAATTCACAACCGCGCGCTATTTGGGGTATCAATAACAGTTTCACCTATAAAAATATCACACTCTCTGTATTGTTTGACATCAGAAGTGGTTTTCAACGATTCAATCAGTTGGGCAATTTCATGAGTGCTTTTGGTATTGCTAAGTACACAGAAGATCGTAATAGTACTCGTGTATTCCCCGGTGTGGTAGCAGGTGGTGCTGCCAATACACAAACTGTTTGGTTAGGACAACAGGTTGGGCCTGATGGAAGAAACTATGGTGATGGTTTTTATAGAAATATTCACAGAGGGGTGACTGAAAACTTTGTGGAAGATGCGGGATGGACTCGCTTACGTACGTTGAGTTTATCTTATGGTTTACCTGCTAAGCTTTTCAAAAAACAAAACTTCATCAAAGATGCTTCTGTTACATTAACCGGAAACAATCTTTTGTTGTGGACCAAATTTTCAGGTTTTGATCCTGAAAACAGTTCAACAAGTGCAGACAGTAATGCGGATGGTTTTGCCGGATTTACTTATCCCGGTGTACGCAGTTATTTCCTGACACTGAATGTTAATTTCTAACACCCAAACATGAAGACCATGAAAAAATATAGTATCAACCCTCATCAACTTCTCTGCTGTTTGTTACTGGCAGTAACAATCATCGGCAGTAGTTGTAAGAAATATTTAGACATCAATAATGACCCGAACAGGCCTACAGAAGCACCTATCAATGGTTTGTTAGCAGCTACTACTTTAAATACAGGACTCAATGTATTTCGCGTTGCGAATGCGGGGCCCAATTATTATGTACAATACTTTGCTTCACCCAATGCATCGAGTCCAACAGATATTTATGATCGTGTAGATTATAGTACACTTTGGAGAAGTTTATATGATAACATGACAGATCTTTATGATTTACAGGAGCTGTCTATTAAATTGAATAGCTCTGCACATTTGGGAATGGCCAAAGTGATGATGGCCATCAACCTCAGTTTAACAACCAACTTATGGGGGGATGTTCCATTTTCTGAAGCTTTCAAAGGAGATAATCTGACGCCAAAATTTGATGATGCACAACAGTTACATACGCAGTGTATCACATTATTGGATGAAGGCATTGCCGAGCTACGCAAAACACCTACCGTTAGTGTAACGCCGGCTGCAGACTTTATGCATGGCAACACTGCTGCAAGTGCTACTGCCTGGAATACCACTAACAGAATCTGGTGGATTCGAACTGCCTATGCAATTAAAGCGAGATTATTACAGCAATTATCCAAGACTACCGGATATAGTGCCACTGCTGTTTTATCGGCTGTAGACAGTGCGTATACCAATAATAACATGGAATCAAGGATAACAATTTTCACTTTACGTAATCCATGGGCACAGGTTGCCAGAAATCAGGCCGGACTGGTATTAGATGGTTGGTTGAGTACGCAGTTCATCAATAATTCCATGAACGCCAATACCGCCTCTCAGGATCCACGTTTACCTAGAATTACCAATCTCACCCGTTTAAATGATTACAGAGGAACACGTAATGGTGTGGGTCGTGTGGGTACAGGAACCACCAATGATGAGTGTTATCTTGTATTAGCCGGTTATTATAGTGGTGATGCTTCTCCACTTTTTGTAAGTACGTATGAAGAAGTAAAATTCATTGAGGCAGAAGCTGCTTTAAGAGCTGCTAATCCTACCAGAGCTTATACAGCCTATTTGGAAGGTATTAGAGCCAATATGAACAAGATTGGTGTGAGTACCACCGATCGGGATGCTTATTTGGCAAGGGCTACTGTTGGAGTAGGAAGTGGCGCATTGACTCAAGCTAGAATTTTGGAAGAAAAATACAAAGCCTTATTCCTTTCTCCGGTAACTTTTGATGATGCTAGAAGATTTAATTATGCATATACTGGTTTCAAATTACCGGTGGGTGCTATACTTACTTCTCCCATCAGAAGACTGGATTATCCTTCTAGTGAAAAAACCAGAAACAATAAGACACCGAATGTGGGTGCTTTAACAACAAGGTTATGGTGGGATGCGAATTAGCTTGTAGATTATGGCCATAGACTATGGCCAATAGTAAAACAAAAGAGGATGTCTCAAAAATTTGAGACATCCTCTTTTGTTTTTGATAGTATATTTTTTTACTGACCCACCCATTTTTTAAACTCCCCTGCATTTTCCTGACTAATCTGAACCGGCTGAAAACTATCCAACTGGATATTCACCATAATTTTACCACCACCTACAGGTTTGAATGAGTGAATATATTGAATACTAATAATAACCTGAGCATTAGACCTGTAAAAA
>JACVCQ010000140.1 GCA_016741945.1 Chitinophagaceae bacterium | reverse complement strand
CCATTAGGTTGGTCATACAAACAATAATCGTTCCCAGGAAGACATGCAAAAGTATTATTGATGTCTGCCGGATCAACCATATGCCATTCTACTCCATCAAAACCCCAGGCAACAGATGGTTGTTTGGAGGTTTTGGTTGTAAAAGCACTGGCCACACCTACTAATAGTGCCGCCACTAAAAATCCTGAAAGCTTTTTCATAATGAATAAATTAAATGAATCAATGATTGCCTACTCGATTCTACAGGTTTTCGGCTTCCCCTGTTCATGCATGAATATTGTATGGTATCGAATACCTATTAGACTGATGAAAAGAAAAAAAAGATTCAGCCATAAATGTGCTGTCCAACCCAAACTATCAATGATTCCGCCACAGGAGCAAGGCACCCGATGAAATACACCCAATAATATGGCTGCTACATAACTTGTAAACAGAAATAGGAGCAGGAAAGAAAGGTATAAACCCAGCTTTCGGGTGGATACAAAAATCAATAAAATCGCTACTGCCATTTCTACAAAAGGCAATCCATAAGCCAGTATATCAGCCACCGGTCTTGAAAACAGCTGGTTGCGCATATTATAAAGGGTCTTTTGTATATGCATCCACTTTTGTAAACCGGTATAACTAAATAGTAGAACCAGCAAAAAACAAATGAGGAAATAGATCTTGCGTTTCATAAGACCAAACTACTGACTGCCCATTATGCAACTTGCAGCAACTTATATGAGAGTGGATGCATCCACTCCTGTTTTGCGCATGCCTCCCGGTGTTATTCCAAAAAACTTTTTATATGCAATCGAAAAATTCGTCGTATTGCGATAGCCTAATTTCTTGGCAATGAATTTTATGGGTTGATCTGTAGTCAATAAAAGTTCTTTTGCATACTGCATTCGTTTGTCTTGGTAATATCCATAGATGGTTGTCCCGAACAAAGACTTAAATCCCTCCATTAATTTTTGACGATTCAAGCCACTCCACTCTGCCCATTCAGCAATGGATTGGTGTTCATCTACATGCTTTTCCATCTGCATGGCCACCCTTCTGATGGTTTCCAATTCTGCGGTTGTATAGCGTTGTGGAAGATGATACGGTCGGCTAGCAGCAAGTTGAATGGAATGGAATAAATCCTGTATCAACTGTTCATGAAATGCTCGTGGTTGAGGAAAAAAAGAAGTCTGTGTTAACTGTAATATTTGTTCTAAGATGCCTGCATCGGCTTGTACAAAAATTCTGTTATCAGTTGCCTTCATGAATAAGGGTGGTTCCTGACTGCTGATCCATAACAGTTGCAACATGGTACCTATTTCCATAACGGGTTCTATTTCAAAAGAAGATCCTTTCCAACAATAGCACTGAGAGGATGTTAAACAGTGCTGAAGTGTTGCAGAACATTGTACATGCCATTGACCTGAGCAACTAAATACACAATGAAAAGCGGTAGTATCAGCCAATCTTAACTGCCAGGGGGCTTGTGTTTTTCGAAACAAATAGAGCATGGAAAATAAATAGGGTCCTACCTGCACTTCCGATAACATAGCAATACCATGAGGGGTATTACAGGAGCGTAGTTCAGTTCCCGGGATATGAATCAGTTCCCAGCCGGGTGGCACTTGCCTCTCCCATTGGATACGATGGTTATTCAATACAAGGAACATACCGAGGTACCTAAACTAAGTATTCAGGGGAAGGAATGAAAGCTTTCTTTCCAAAAAAGAGTATTTACCACCAACTTTTAGGGTATTTACCACCTTGTAAAAAGTATTCACCACCAGTAGCTTGCACAAAAAATAAATCATATGAAACCGAATCAAATTTCATTGCAACAAGCTATTGATTACACCAGCAGATTCAGGGAAAACCCCGGACCTGATATGCCCTATTCTGAAACTTTTTCTGCCGCTTCCGTCAAAGCATTATTGGAGCAAAACGAATGCAAATCTTTTCGCATATATTTGGGAAGAAAGACGGATAACCGTATCTGCTGTGTTTTAGTAGCAGCCGATGAAAACGGACAGGATATACTTCCCCCATTGAATCCTGTCAGCAGTCAAGAGGATCAGGGCATTATTTTAGAGGACGCTTTACAATGTCCACCCCTTTGCCCACCCCCGTCTCCCTTAAATGGCTAAACATGAATTTGTATTTGCTGGCATCCATTTCTGCTTTTTCCATTGTATTACCTGCTACCATGGCGGTAATAAGGTACCGGCACATACACCAGCGATACCTACCTTTTCTATGCATCCTGATCATTGGTCTCTTGAATGAAAGTTTGAGTTTTGTACTGATCAGGTTGTATAGAACCAATTTGGTGAACTCGAATATCTATACGCTGATAGAGTATTTGGCTTATTTATGGTTTTTCTTCCGGATTCTACAACCAACCAATCGCTGGATATGGGGCGCCGGTACTTTGGGTATATTGATTTGGATACTTGATAATGGCTATTGGAACAGTATCACGACCAGTAATTCTATTTTTAGGATTTTCTCTTCGCTCGTCGTTATTTGGTTAAGCATCGATAAAGTGACTCAACTGACATGGAATGAGGCAGCAGACAGGTATAAAAAAACTGATCTGCTGCTTTGTTTTTCTTTGTTTGCCTATTTTACCTTTCGTGGTTTTATTCATGTGTTCAAACAGTTTTCATTTGAACACCATGTTGAGTTTTATATCCACCTCTGGTCGCTGCTTTCAGTATTGAATATCCTGGTCAATTGTTCATTTTTCATAGCCATTATATGGATACCCAAATCACCAACTACACGTTAGTTGTAGCCAGTTTATTGTTTCTCACAGTACTCATCGCTATGATCATGATAGCCCTTTTCAGGCAATTTCGTTTTAAAGTGAAGGAATACCGAACTCAACTGGCAAGAGAAATTGAATTGATTGATACAGAACGTGGAAGAATGTACAATGATTTACATGATGAGTTAGGCAATGGATTGGCTTCCATCGGTATTCTGCTTCAGCAACATCCAACCCCACATCATTCCATTCAAAGAAAAATTTACCGTCAGGTACAAAAACTCAGGAGCAAGATCAGAGAAATTGCCTATGATTTTATTCCTGCTACCCTAGACAACCATGGCTTGAATGCGGCCATGATTGAATTATTCGAAGAAATCGCTTCTTCACATGTAGTCAAAATACAGTATAAGATTGTATTGAATGATCAGCAATTTTCCCCTTCAAAAGCCATTCATATCTATCGTATCACCAAAGAAATTCTGATCAACTCGCTTAAACATGCACATGGCAGCATGATTCATTGCAATATCAGACAAGATCCCAAAAAGCTAATCATGGAATTGTCTGATGATGGAATGGGCTTTATATGGAAGGATCAACAAGTGATGCCTAGAGGAGCGGGGCTGTCTCATATTCAATCTAGGGTGAACATATTGAATGCCACATTGGATATTCAAACGGCACCCGGACAAGGAACCCGCTATATCATCCATATTCCACTCATCTCGCTGATGAAATAATACAGGCTTATGAAGCAACGCATTAAAATATTAATTGCAGATGATCACGAACTGTATGTTGATGGGATCAAAGGTTTTTTTAAAGATCATCCTACTTATACCATTGTTGGAGAAGCTTTTAATGGAGAAGACCTAATACGCAAAGCTGAGTTATTGTTACCACATATTGTATTAACGGATCTGAAAATGCCCATCATGAATGGATCGCAGGCGATAATAAAAATTCTTACCCATCACCCGAACATACATTGTATCGTATTAACGAATTATGAGAATGACATATCCATAGTAAGAGCACTAGAAGCCGGTGCTAAAGGATACTTAACCAAAAATATGCCCAAGCATGAGCTCTTCAACGCACTCGAACAAGTAT
The DNA here is from genome assembly GCA_016741945.1 of Chitinophagaceae bacterium. GTDB lineage: Bacteria > Bacteroidota > Bacteroidia > Chitinophagales > Chitinophagaceae > Sediminibacterium. Next base: position 2,846 of record JACVCQ010000140.1, on the reverse strand, counting down.
GCAAAGGATACCCGTATTACTGTAAAACCACCAATACGAAATTGATACGGTTGATCAGTCATAGCGCTTATAATCCTTACAAAGAAGTAAAGATTCCTGTCTTCACAGCTATTGAAATGAAAATTATTGAAATGATTTGTCAGGAAAAATCTAACCATGAAATGGCTGCTTCACTTTGCAAAGGAAGAAGAACAATTGAAAATATACGTGCAAAAATTTATGCTAAAATGGAAGTTAAATCCGCTGCTGGAATGGCCATCTATGCCATCAAACAAGGTTTGTATGCTTATGATGAGTAATGGATTGTATTCTTTGCAGGATCAACTTTTTTAAAATCTTAATCATAACGTCTACTTACACGCCACCCATTATCTTGATAAGATTGTTTCTTTCTCCCTAAGTTTTACTTTATAAAATCCTAGATAGGTATGCGTTATTGCCATAGCGCTATCGGGAGAAGTGCAAAACAATTCTTTAAAATAATATTGTTCTTGACCTGACAGATATAAAAAAGAGCATCAAAAAAATGATGCTCTTTTACGTCGGGAAGACAGGATTCGAACCTGCGACCCCCTGGTCCCAAACCAGATGCGCTACCGGCCTGCGCTACTTCCCGTAATATCCATCGTAGCCTTGGCGAAGATGGATTCCTGTTTCTAGTTTCCTATCCGCCTTCGCTAAAGCTTCGGCGGATAAAGCGGTGAGGGCGGGATTCGAACCCGCGGTACAGTTTAACCCGTACGGCAGTTTAGCAAACTACTGATTTCAGCCACTCATCCACCTCACCGGGCTGATTTTAGCCTACCTCACTTTTCAGAGAGGGCTGCAAAAATAGGTAGGTAAAAGCTATCTGCCAAAAAATAAACCCCGACAAATGCCGGGGTTTGAAAATATTTTCTTTTTCTCAGGTTTAGTAAGCATTTACATGGCTGCCAACTGTACTTTCTGGGTTAGTTCCATTACATTTTCGCGGAAAATAGAGTCAGTGTCCATCAAGTCTTTTACAGTCTGACAAGAATGTATGACAGTTGTATGATCGCGACCTCCAAAATGCTCACCAATGGTTTTTAATGAATTTTTTGTGAATGCCTTTGCTAAGTACATGGTTATTTGTCTGGCTTGAACGATCTCACGTTTACGTGTTTTCTGTAACAACTTGTCATACGGCACATCGAAGTATTCACATACCATTTTCTGAATGGCATCAATGGTGATTTCTTTGCTACTAGTTTTCACGAAATTGCGGAGGACTTTCTTGGCCAGTTCCACATCAATATCTTTTTTATTGAGTGAAGATTGTGCCAATAAAGAAATCAATGCACCTTCCAGTTCACGCACATTGGTATTGATATTATAAGCTACATATTTTACAACTTCTTTTGGCATATCTAAACCATCATTCTTCATCTTACGCTCTAGAATCTCAATACGCGTTTCATAATCAGGCACCTGAAGATCTGCACTCAATCCCCAACGGAAACGACTCAATAAACGCTCCTGCATACCATCCAGATCTTTGGGTGGTTTATCAGAAGTTAATACCAATTGTTTACCACTCTGGTGCAAGTGATTGAAGATGGCAAAAAAAGCATCCTGACTTTTTTCTGCTCTGCTAAAGAATTGTACATCATCAATAATGAGCACATCAATCAGTTGATAGAAATGAATAAAGTCATTAATGGCGTTATTACGACTGTGGTCTTGGAATTGATTGATAAATTTCTCACTGCTCACATATAAAACCACTTTTCCAGGATGGGTACGCTTTACTTCGTTACCAATGGCCTGAGCCAAGTGGGTTTTGCCCAATCCAACTCCACCATAGATCACCAATGGGTTAAAAGAGTTAGCGCCCGGCTTTTCTGCCACCGTTTTACCCGCGCGACGTGCTACCCTATTACAATCGCCTTCAATAAATGAATCAAATGTGTACATATGATTCAACTGAGGATCAATCTGCATTTTTTTGAGACCGGGTATAACAAATGGATTCTTCACGGGATTATCAATCACCAATGGAAAATTCATTTCATTGTTGTTGTAAGTTTTCATGTTGCTCGCAGGAACATCCATAGAACCATTTCTTCCATTGTTGCCACTGTCTACCATGATGCGATATTCCAATCTCGCATCCTTACCCAATTCACGCTTTAATGTCTTCGCCAAAAGATTTACATAATGCTCTTCCAGGTATTCATAAAAGAATTGACTGGGCACCTGAATCATTAAAATATTTCCTTTCAGCTCTACAGGATTAATTGGTTCAAACCATGTTTTAAAATGTTGCCATTCTACAATGTCTTTGATGATCTTCAAACAATTGCTCCAAACTGATTCAGCATTTTTAGCCATACAAAAAATGAACAATTTTATAATGAGTGAACGTATTCGTCTTTGCCTTCAAGTTATCTTATTTTTCCCACATGTGGAAATGTTGAAAAAAAACAGATACAGGGGTGCGAATATGTAGACTTTATGTTGAAAAAAAAATTTTTTATTCACTTGTTTTTTTCCTTACAACCACAGTATGGGCATTTGCGAGATTTTTTTTCTTCGCCTTGGAAAATTCATACTCCAATCTGCCTAACTGAATCCCGCCAAAACCTACCTGATTTACCGCCACAGTTCCTCCCTTTTTATTGGTATATTTTCTCGGCTCCTCAAAAAAACGGTGGGTATGTCCACCAATAATCAAATCGATGTCATAACTTTCTTTTGCCAGTATTTCATCACTTACTTTGTTTTCCTGATAACGATCGCCGAGGTGCGACAAACAGATGACCAAATCGCAGCCTTTTTTGTATAACAGGGTAGCTGTTGCATTGGCCGTTTGTATAGGATCTTGG
>JACVCQ010000139.1 GCA_016741945.1 Chitinophagaceae bacterium | reverse complement strand
TTCCGGGTTGTTACCAAAGCTGTCTGATCCGGTGTAGTCTGACCAGTTAAAGCGACGTACTTTATATGGACAGTTGTTCGCACAATATCTGGTACCGATACAACGGTTATAAGTCATTTGGTTGATGCCTTCTGAACTGTGGTTCGTAGCTGCTACCGGACAAACGTTCTCACAAGGAGCATTATCACAGTGCTGACACATCAAAGGCTGGAATACTACATTTGGATTATCCATATCACCACTGTAATAACGGTCGATACGTAACCAATGCATTTCATGTCCGCGTAATACTTCCGGCTTACCTACAACAGAAACGTTGTTCTCAGCATTACAAGCCACCACACAAGCACCACAACCGGTACAAGTGTTCAGGTCTACGCTCATGCCCCATTTGATACCCGGTCTGTCGAACACAGGATAAATGGTACCTTGACTTTCGAATTTCTCCAATCCGCCCCAAGGCTTCAATTCATGATCACGCTCTTCACGGATCTCTGTTGGATGTTTCTTATAGTCGGCCAGTGTCAATTCTTTCATTACCTCGGTACGATTACCTTGAGTGGTATCATAACGATTGTGTGTTTGCGTCAATGCAACCGGATATTTTTCGCCGGTTACAGTGATCTCAACACTGCTATTGCTAAAGCTTACTACACCATTGCTGATGCTTGCCATTGGGAAGGCATTTTGTCCAACACCGGCAGCTGCTTTACCAATATTATTGCTGCGTCCATATCCTACTGCGATACCGATGGTATCAGGATGTGTACCCGGGATGATCAATACAGGCAGTGAAATTTCTTTGCCGTTAGCAGATACTTTCACCACTTTCTTCGGAGGATTCACTTCATACGCATCCGCTTGTCCGCCATTGTTCAAATCGATATCCAAAATAGTTCTCGCCAACGTAGGAGAAACAATAACATAGTTGTCCCAAGTAGCACGTGTAACAGGATCCGGCAACTCTTGTAACCATGGGTTAGAAGCACCTTGTCCAGCACCGATACCTACTTTTTCATATAACACTAATTCATACTTACCACCTTTCTTACCTGATGTAGCAGCGGCAACTGCAGCACTTACAGCAGCTCCATTGAAAGAGCCGGGCTTGGTAGCTGATTCGCCAATGCTGATCACACCATCTTGCAATGCTTTATCCCAACCGGTTTGTCCGCCCAGTTTAGCACTCCAGAAGTTTTTCAGATAAGCGAGATAATCTGATGTATTACCACTCCACTTCAGCAAGCTATCTTGCCACTGACGTGTTTTGAATAAAGGATAAATAGTAGGTTGGATAAAAGAGAAATGACCGGTTTTTGCTTCTGCATCACCCCAGCTTTCCAGATAGTGATGATCGGGTACAACGAACTTGCACAGTTCAGCAGTTTCATCCATTTTAGAAGCAAAAGAAACAGTAGTTCTTACTTTTTTCAGTCCGGCTTTGAATTTCTCAGCATCGAACCAGGTATAAGCAGGATTTGCACCATACACCAATAAAGTGTTTACAATGCCTGCATTCATGTCTTCCACCAATCTCACAAAATCAGCATCCACACCCGCACGCTGGTGATTCAATACACCCCAATTAATGGTAGTTCCACCGGCACCAATCGCATTATTGATCGCATTTACAATGATCTGAACATTCACATCATTGCTACCTGCTACCACCAATGCTGCACCTTTATTTTCATTCAGCGCTTTCGCAGCTTTTTCAATACCCGCTTTCAGTTCTGCATCACTGATACCTGTAACAGCTTGTCCATTTACTGCACTCAATAAAGCAGCAGCAATAGCACCTGTTTCAGATGGGCGGTGTAAATATTTTTCATCAGCATTAGAACCGGTCAAAGAAGCTACAGATTCAAAATGAATGTGCTTGCTCATGCTTGGGTTCTTCTCGTCGATCTTTTTACCGGTAGCATATTGTTTAGAGAATTCAACCGGACTTAACCAAGTACCGAGGAAATCAGCACCCAGACTCACGATCGCTTTGGCATTCTCAAAATGATAAGAAGGAATACCGCGAACACCATAAGTAGCTTCATTCGCCAGTAACATTGCACTGTAAGAAACTGCATCATATGTTACGTGACGGCTACCAGGATTTTTTGCGAGGAACTCAGCAACAATAGCTTTGGTAGAAGGCGAAGTGATGGTGCTGGTTAAGATCACCACGTTACCGCCCACTGCACCGGCCAATGCTTTATCAATTGCTTCGAATGTTACCTCTTTACCATCAATGGTAGGGAAACGTAAACGAGCAGTATCATAGAGGTCTAACACAGAAGCCTGAACACGGGCAGATGTTCCACCTTTAGTGATCGGGCTCAGATCATTACCTTCAATTTTAATTGGACGACCATCACGCACTTTCGCTAAAACGCTTACTACATCACCATCTTGTACGTAAGTGGTGGCATAATAATTTGAGATACCCGGAACGATATCTTCGGGCTTATTAGCAAAAGGAATGGCTTTCTTTACGGGCATTTCACAACTGGCAGCTACGGCAGCAGCGGCAGTACTAAATCCCAGGTACTTCAGAAAGTCTCTGCGCGGAGCAGCTGTTTCCAGGAAACTCTTGCTTTCATCACCTACAAAAGGCAATTCTTCCTTGAACTCGTCTTTTACTTCTTTATTGTAAGCCTCAGACTGATTCAGCTCTCCAAAACTTTGCCAGTACTTTTTTTCCATTGTATTAGTTTGAAAATTTGTCCCGCCTCAGGCGGGATGAAAATTCGAATGATCGTTATCCTCTCATCCTAATTTTCTTTCGGTACAATATCTAAATCTTAATTCTAATTGAGTTCTATTCTGCCTTACACAGAAAGATTAATAGTGACATTTCTGACATTCAGTACCACCGATCGCTTCTACAGTAACACCTTTGGTGCTATCCATTTTTCCGCTTTTCAGATCCTGATGGTATTTCTCATAAATACTATAGAAACCGTTGTCTTTAAACTGTACTTGTGTTTCGCGGTGACAGTTGATACACCAGCCCATGCTCAAATCGCTGAACTGTTTTACCTCACCCATTTTCTGAATCTCACCATGACAAGTCTGACACTCAACCTTACCGGCTTTTACGTGCTGCGAGTGGTTGAAGTAAACGTGATCAGGCAGATTGTGGATACGAACCCACTCGATTGGTTTTGCTTTTGAAGGATCCCAAGGTTTACCGGGTTCAAAACCTGCGTATTTATATAATTTTTGAATTTCAGCTGTACCATTAATCTCTTCACCGTCTTCAGTGTACATTTTCTCTCCATTGTACTCATTGATAGACATGTGACAGTTCATACAAACATTCACAGAAGGAATGGTAGCTTGTTTGCCCTGGTATACCCCGGTATGACAATACTGACAGTTGATTTGATTGATACCTGCGTGTACTTTATGGGAGTAATAGATAGGTTGTTCAGGTTGATAATCTTTACTACGACCCAATGCCATGGCACCTTTTGAGGTAAGGTAACCACCCACTACGAACAAAATCACAGTGATCATAGCGATATAACTCTTGTTTCTCCAGAAAGGAACCGGCTCAATGGGTCTGTGGCCTTCACGCTCATCTGCCAATTTCTTCAGATTCGCGTTCACTTGCAACAAGATCAAGGCTACAACAGCCAAAATCAGGGTGAGGATACCGAATAATAAGGTATTATCACTTTCAGCAGCAGCAGCGGCATTCGGATCAGCAGCACCACCGGCAGCTGCAGCGGCACCTGGAGCAGGAACTGAGTTAATATAAGTGATGATCGCACCAATCTCCTCATCAGTCAAATTCGGGAACTGGTTCATCGCAGTTTTATTCCATTGATTGTACAGGTCATTCGCGTACTTATCACCTGTTTTCAAGAAAGCAGCACTGTTCCTGATCCAGGAATACAAATTCGCCTTATTCGGCCAGCGATCTTCCACACCAGCCAATGCCGGGCCCGTAGAAGGTTTATGTACCTGGTGACAAGATGCACAGTTGGTAGTAAAAAGAGCTTTACCATCTTGCGCAGAAACTGTATTCACTGTTGAAAAACCCAAGAAAAGGAGTGCACTGAGCAGGCAAATCTTGGTTATGTGTCTAAAAGATATCATATACACAAACGTGGTTCTTGGTGTGGAAAAATATCCGTGAACGGCTGCAAAAATATGACAGGATGCTGACAAAAACCAAACCTTGTAGAATTTTTTTTATCCTTATCTGGCTTGTGTTTCAGCGAATTGATGCATTTGAGACAAAATGAATGTCATGCTTTGGTGTACATATTTGAAATGCCACTGAAGACACAGAGGAACACTGAAGAAGAAAAAAATTCTGTGCCCTTCTGTGCTTTCAGTGGCAAAAAAAACAAAACATGAAAGTTTCCTCCTCTTTTTATCGCATTTTTGGCACATGTTTCGTCGCCTGAAAGAAAAATGGAAGCTCACCTGGACCGGTTTCGTACTCGTTTTCACCACATTTGCCCTCGGCGGAAGTCTCTGTGGTTATACCGGAAAGAAGCTCATGGTCTTCACTTCACTTGATAAAGGAACTCTTTATTATATAGTTTACATCCTTCTGGTCTCTATTATCTGGCCACTTTGTGTATTGACGGTCAGTATTCCCATGGGACAATTCCCATTTTTCAAGAACTATCTGGCTAAGATGTGGAGGAGGATCGCGGGGGGGAATAGAAGTGAAAAGGGAAAAGTGAAAGGTGAAAGGGATGACCATGGTCCATGGTCCATGGTTCATAAACAAAACCCTAAATCAGACATCAGACATCAGACATCAGACATCAAGCGCATAGCGATCTTCGCCTCTGGCGCGGGGAGTAATGCTGCTAAGATCATTGAGCATTTAAAAGATCATGCTGCTATTCAGGTTGCATTGATTGTTTGTAACAAACCCGGTGCCGGGGTCATTCACATTGCCGCTACACATCAGATTCCGGTATTGATGATTGAAAAAGAAAAATTCTTTCGTGGTAATGCCTATGTGGATGAAATCAAACACCGAAGTGGCATTGATTTCATTGTATTAGCGGGCTTCTTATGGAAAGTACCTGCAGTACTGATTCAGGCTTATCCTAATCGTATTATCAATATTCATCCTGCATTATTACCTAAATATGGTGGCAAAGGAATGTATGGAATGCATGTACATGAAGCCGTGATCAAGGCAGATGAAAAAGAAAGTGGTATCACTATTCATTATGTCAATGAACATTTTGATGAAGGAGAAGCTGTTTTTCAGGCACGCTGTGAAGTCACTCCTGACGACACTCCTGAAACACTCGCGCAAAAGATCCATCAACTGGAACATGAGCACTTTCCAAAAATTGTAGAAAAAGTTGTGCTTGCATAGATGGCTTGATTTCTCTCTTCTATAAAATTATTGCTCTAATACTTGCAGAAATCAATTATTCCCTCTACTTTGTCTTAATAGTACATGACCGTGTGTTGAATGAATAGCATTTAAACATCTGCTTCATATGAAGTAAGGTGTTCATTATAACCCTACAGCAACATGAAACACACGCCTTTGCGTAATGCCTTTCTATTGGCATGCGGGATCGTTCTTCTCTTTTTAATTTTCTGGGAAACCTATTTAAGATCAACTGGTGTTGGCATCTCCTATGACGACGGTCCTGAATTATGGACACATAAACGTTCTTTAGTAACAAAAAAACAAGATCATGCAACCGTATTGATCGGTTCTTCAAGAAATAAATATGATCTCGATATTGAAACATGGAGATCATTGACAGGCGAAGATGCCATTCAACTTGCTTTCGAAGGTACTTCTCCCATGCCTGTATTGGATAATCTGGCCAATGATACTATGTTCAAAGGAAAATTAATGATCGATGTAACAGAGATGCTCATGTTTTCATCGAATCCCGAAGATGGTCGATTGGCTAAAAAAGGACTTGACTATTACAAAAATATTACACCGGCACAATGGTTCAGCTTTCAAGTCAACAAACCTTTAGAATCTCAGTTTGTTTTCTTAGAGCGCGATTATTTTTCGATCAAAGCACTCTTAAAACGAATAGATATTCCTACCCGTATAGGCATGGAAAAAGAACCACTCTTCCCCATTGATTTTGGAAGAATCAGTTTCGATCGTCAAAATAAAATGTCTGACAAATTTCTGAAGGAAGTTTCCATTCAGGATAGTGTAAAAAATATCTGGTCGTATTATAGCAGAATGGGAGCGAAACAACCTCCACCTACACCACAATCTATCGATTCAATATTTCAGGTGATACAACAAGATGTACAAAAAATTACAGCGAGGGGTGGCAAAGTAATTTTTGTAAGAACACCTTCAAGTGGCGTATTCCTCCAAATAGAACAACAGATTTTTCCAAGAGAACATTTCTGGAACAGAATACTCAGCATGACCGGAGTTCCGGGTATTCACTTTATGGATTATCCTGAACAACAATTGATTTGTCCGGAAGATTCCCATCTTTCACCCACTGATGCCATTACTTACACAAAAAGTTTGGTGAAAATTCTTGAAACTGAGAAAGGATGGAGTTTTCCTAACAAAACAAAAAGCAATTAATTACCACCACCCAACTACTAATTTATGGTTTTCAATTCATATACATTCATCGTTTTCTTTCTTGTGATGATGGGATTATACAATCTTCCCATTTCTTGGAAATCCAGAAAGATTATTTTGCTACTCGGCAGTTATCTTTTTTATGCAGCCTGGAATCCTCCATTCATCTTATTACTTTGG